>NZ_OUNR01000018.1 GCF_900403705.1 Nitrospira lenta
CCGGGTACTGGAACAACAATCGCCCCGACGCCAATACTAGTCAATAATGCTACCCGCAAGACGTGAGGCGGATAAGATGAATCGAAAGCGCGTCATGCGGTTGAACGGCGCCACCATGAGTACGCCGGCGCAATCTCCCCTGCCCGCCTGCTGCTGGTCAGCATAGTGGCGGCGGCTCACGTCATTCCCGCATCGAATCCGGAATCCATTCGGCGGGCCGCCGAGGTGATTCGGAACGGCGGTCTCGTCGCCTTTCCAACTGAAACCGTGTACGGGCTCGGCTGCAATGCACTGAATCCGGAGGCGGTGGCGGGCGTCTTCGAGGCTAAGCAGCGGCCTCATTTCGATCCCCTCATCGTGCATATTGCGACACGGACATCCCTCAATCGGCTGGTCGAGACGATCAGCGTCGGCGATCACCGGTTGATGGATGCATTTTGGCCGGGGCCTCTGACTTTAGTGCTGCAGAAGCGAGAAGAGGTTCCCGATATTGTGACGGCAGGACTTCCCACTCTCGCGATTCGGATGCCGGCCCATCCGGTGGCGCGGGCGCTGATCCGGGAAGCGGGGGTCCCGATCGCCGCGCCGAGCGCCAATCCCTTCGGCTATGTGAGTCCGACGTGCGCGCGCCACGTGCTCGACGGACTCGGCGAGCAGGTAGACCTGATTCTCGATGGAGGCCCGTGCCCGATTGGGGTGGAGTCCACCATCGTGTCGATGTTCGGAACCAGGCCGGAAATTCTGCGGCCTGGCAGCATCACGCTGGCGGAGATCCAGAAGGTCATTGGCCCGCTCGGACATACGACTGCTGGTCAAACGACGGTTGTGCCTGGCCAACACCCTCGCCACTACGCGACCCGGACACCGGTAACAATTCTCGCAACTCAAGGGGCAGCCCACACGATTCAAGAGCATGAGCGCGCCGGACTACTGGCCCTGTCGACACCGGGCCACGTGGATGAGCGGTTCCATGCGGTCGAAGTGCTCTCGGCGTCCGGCGATCTGCGGGAAGCCGCGAGGAATTTATTCGCGGCGCTGCGGCGACTGGACGCCCTTGGCCTCGACCATCTGTACGTCGTGCCCTGCGAGGATCAAGGCCTCGGCCTGGCGATCATGGACCGGCTCAGACGCTGTGCCGCGCCGCTCGCTCCGTTACCCCGCCTCACCACTTCACCCGCATCAATCCACATAACGTCGAACTCCAGTGAGCAATGACGCACTGCTATCCGTGCAACTCGTGTGTCGGTGCACGACAGACCTCTACCGTTATAGCAACCTGCGCGCACCGCGAAGGTCCGATCCTTCGGAACCGTGCATTTAGTGAGTGATCTCGACTATTCGTTCACCTCAAAACTTCTCAGTCAGTTTGGAATCTGATTTGCAATCGTGACTCAGTAAGGGAACGGATGGTCCGATCGCCCTTGCTGCTTAAGGGAGGTTTTTAATGGGTACACAGCATGTTGTGACGATGTTACCGGGAGAGGGCACCGGCCCTGAAATTTGCGAAGCGGTCCGGCTGGTGATCGATGCGAGCGGCGTCGATATCAAATGGGAGTATGAGGAGATCGGACTGGACTGCTTGGAGAAACACGGCACGCTGCTGCCTGACAAGACGGTCCAAGCCATCGCCAAAAATAAGATCGCGTTGAAAGGCCCCACGACCACGCCCATCGGAACCGGTCACAAGAGCGCGAATGTGACACTCCGAAAGGTGTTCGACCTCTATGCGAATGTGCGGCCGGCGAAATTAATCCCGGTGCTCAAACGGCCCTGGGATAAGATCGACATTCTGAATTTTCGCGAGAACACCGAAGACTGCTATGCCGCCATCGAGCATATGGTGTCGGACGAAGTCGCGCAATGTTTGAAAGTCATTACCTGGCCAGGCTCCTATCGCATTGCGGACTTTGCGTTTAAGTGGGCCAAAGCCAACGGGCGCAAGAAGGTCTACTGCGTCCACAAGGCCAACATCATGAAGATGACCGACGGACTCTTTCTCGATGCCTTTCGGGAAGTCGCCAAGCAATATCCCGACATGGAGTCCGGCGACATCATCGTGGATAACTGCTGCATGCAGCTGGTGAGAAATCCGGCTCAGTTCGACTGCCTCGTGCTGCCGAATCTCTACGGCGACATCCTGACGGACCTCTGCGCGGGGCTGGTGGGAGGTTTGGGATTTGCGCCGGGCGCCAATGTCGGCGATGGCTGCGCGATCTTCGAAGCGGTACACGGCTCAGCGCCGAAATACGCCGGCCTGAAAAAGGTCAATCCTTCGGCCGTGCTGGTCTCAGGCATCATGATGCTTCGCTGGTTAAAAGAGGATGCGGCCGCGGCCCGGATCGAGAAGGCCATGTTCGCCGTGCTCGACGAACGAAAGCACGTAACGTACGACGTCGGCGGCACGGCAACCACAGACGAGTATGCGCAAGCGATCGTGGACAAAATGCACGCGAAGGCCTGAGCCTCCGCACACAGACTGAACAAGGAGATATCCAATGCCAACGTTAACGGAAATCGCGAAAGCGACAAAGAAGAAGAGAGAGGTCACACTCGTCGGAATCGATATGTACATCATCACTGAGAAAGGCATCCCGAAATTCGATGAGATCGGAGCCTTTAAATGTGAATTCATTTCGAACCGCGGCACGAAGGTCTGGCCCGGGTTTGTGAGCCCCGATCTGCTGCAGGTCAATTGGTACCGCTGCCGGTTCATGGCCACCAAGAATGTGCAGGACGCGGACGTCAATGCGTTCCTGGACGCCCTGACGAAGAAGGGTTGGTGGTGGTCTGCGGCTCAGAAGCTGTGGAACTACGACGGCGAGCCAGGTTTCAGTAAGGCCTACTAGCGTCACACCTACGCCGTCGGCCAAAGCCGGCAGTCGAAAGATGAAGGGAGACCGCGATGCGCACCTCGCAAGATTTGAGGAGGTGCGCATCGACTCCCGCCCCAGCAGCCAGGCAATTAGAAGATGGTGCCGATCACCCCTAAGACGGCTCCGCTATGACGGAGGCGCGCGGCAAGGAGCGTTTGTCCGCTCCGAGGAATTCACGACAATGTCCTTGAGCAGCACCCGCATTCTCAACACGATGACATATGCGATCCCTCTCCTGGGTCAGCAAACCGCAGGAGTTATTGAACCGCCTCTGGATAGAGAATATCTATGACGCACACGGCTGGAAACAGGGGGAGTCTTCCTCGGGAAAAAGTTTCAAATGGCTCGACGAGCGGGGCCGATGTCGAGTACTCGATTATGCTGGCCGTGCTGAACTTCCAAAAGGATTTCATGCAATCCAACTACTCCCATATCCAGGTTCGGTTCGTGAAGAATACCATCGAGGTCGATCTGACCAGAACCTCCCCCATTCCAGCGGAAGAGCGGCTGGCTCAAACCCAGGAAGGATGCATTCAACTGAGAGAGATGCACCAGGCGCTGTTCGCGACGGGACAAGACCGTTTGCAGAAAGAGCTCACAGAAATCCTTGGCGAACACATTTATGAACTGCGCACCGACCTGGATCCACCTACAGGAAAAAGCACGATGGTGATCAATCTGCTCGGAGCGAGCGAACACTCGATAAAATGAACGGCCCCCGCCTGTTCGATCTCTTCTCGATAGATGGAGCCTCGATCGATCTCGTTCTAAACGGCATTACACGGACGCAATAGCCGGTCAGAAAACGACGCTGACAGGCGCTTCACCTTCCCCCTTGCTCCCTTGTAAGAGGAAGCATACGAAAGACTGGTCTCCCAGCCCCCCATATGATTGCCCACGCTCACTCCTGACCGAATTCATGGTGTGCTTATCGCGCGACGGGAAGCCCGCTGAAATGATACGACGAAATCGCGGCCGCGACCGCGACATTGAGGGAATCAATGCCCCGTACAAGGGGAATTGAATAGGTGTGCGATGACGCTGCGATGGATGCAGGGAGTAAACCTTGGCTTTCATTCCCAACGGCAATGATAGATCGAGGAGCACGCGCTGTAATACTTCTGAGATCACAGGCCTTGGGCGACGAGACGACGGCAGCATAGAGCACGCAGCCTGACGCGTTCAGAAAGGACAGCTCCGCCCCCTGAAACACCGGAAGCGCGAGAACGGCTCCGGCTGTGCCCCGCACCACCTTCGGATGAAAACAGTCAACGGAATCGGAGCTGAGCCAGACCCCTGACAAACCAAGCCCTGCGGCAGTCCGAACGATCGTACCCACATTCGTTGGATCTTGTAGACGTTCGCCATAGATACCCAGCACTCGCTGCTGAGCCAACACGTCGCGTTCATTCCATTTCGGCAAGTGGACAACCGCGAGAATCCCCTGCGGCACATCCACATCGGAGAGCTTTTCAAAGGTCTCATCCGAACAGGAATATTGCGTCGCCCGCAACGCATTTCTGGCAGCGCGACTCTCGTCGTCTTCCTGCTCAAGATATCGGGAGGAAACAGTGAGACTGATGATCTGTTGCGAAAAAGAGAGAATGAGATCGCGACAGGCGTGGGCGCCTTCGATGACGAAGGCGCCTTCACTGAGACGTGACTTCTTGTCCTGGAGAAGATGCCGAACCAACGACCCATGCGCACGAGTAAGAGGGCGGAGCAGAGCAGACACGTTCGACCCTCTTACCGTACAGGGCCAGGCTCGGAGAGAACGCCTGGCAGAGAACTACCGCCGCTTCCGCTCGGACGCGGCTTCTGCAGCACGAATCCGCTGGGCCCGCGCCTTAGCGCGCTTGAGCAGCGTGAGCTTCCCGCGCGTGCGATCCTGCTCGGTCTGCAGTTTTTCAAGCTGGGACTTCAGGTGAGCCTTCTCTTGCTTATGTAAATCCGCGCACTCGGCTTTCGAGAGAAGCTTCCAGTCGCCTGTATTGCCGGCCCGCTTAATCCGAGCATCCAGCGATTCGCGAAGCTGGCGCGCCCGCATCGTCATGAGTGACTTCAAGGCCTGCTGGCGCCGCTGCACCTCTTCTTCTTCAGCCATAATGCCACGAATGTCCGTTCCCAACATGTTCCCGCCCTCCTTCAAAGACCTACGTTCAAACGGGCATATTGTACCTGAATTCACCTCTCACCCGCCACCCGACAAATATCAACGTAAGTCATTGATGTGTATACGTTTATCAAATTCAACCCAGTGGGTCGCTTGCGGCAGAATCCAGACTTCTATATCATCCGCGCATGCCGATCGGTGCACTCATACAGGCCTGGAGACTCTCTCGAAACCAGTCAATTGAAACCCTTTCAAAGACTGCCGGCATCTCGACTAGTCAGCTCGAAGACATCGAGACCGATCAGACCGATCCTTCCTCAGCAACCATTGAATCACTCGCAACTGCCCTGCGCATTCCACCCTCATGGCTGTTTGATACACCCAAATCGTTTGATTGCCTGTTCAACGAGTCCGGCGACGATGAGCCCCCACCTCCAGACCACACCGATCCCGTCACCGAACGCATTCTGACCGGCTCACGTTTGGATCGATCGCTGTATGTCATGTTGACGGCGCTGATGCAGGCAGGCGATCCGAAACTGCTACGCGCGGCAGAAATGAGTCTCCGCAGTCTCGTCAAGCAATCACGGCAAGCCACTGTCCCCTGGCAACAGCGCCCTTCGGGGCATTTCGAACCACCCAGCGACTAACTGCCGACATCGGCTGATATTTCTGACCCGGATCAACAGTCTACTAGAAGATTTGCAGGATGAGGCACTTCAGATAGCGCGTCTCCGGCATGCTCGCCAGGATCGGATGATCGCCACTCTGTCCACGCTGCTCAATCAATCGGACTTCGCGCTTGGCGTCGCGTGCCGCCAGACGGATCGCATCCCAAAACTGCATGTCTGAGATGTGGTGCGAACAGGAACTCGTCACCAGAAAGCCTTCCGGTTTGGTGAGCCTGATTCCAAGCAGATTGATGTCCTTATACCCGGTGAGCGCCTTGGGCACCGCCTGTTGGCTCCTGGCAAACGCCGGAGGATCGAGCATGACCATATCGTAGCGTTTTCCGGTCTTGATCAATGCACGCAGTTCGTCGAATGCATCACCCGCGCGATAGTGACAACGAGACTCGACACGATTCCGACGCGCATGCTCCCGCGCAATCACCAGGGAGTCTTCGCTGACATCCAGCCCTTCGACCGATACGGCACCGGCCAGCGCCGCATGAATCCCGAACGCACCCGTATGACAGAATGCCTCCAGCACCTCAGCGCCGTTCGCATACCGCGCCGCCGCTAATCGATTTTCCCGTTGATCGCAAAACCACCCGGTCTTTTGTCCGGACTCCATATCGACACGGAAAATCGCCTGCCCCTCCGTAATTTCGACGGTCGTCGCTCCGCTCCCTTTCGCGAATCCCCGCTCCAGCGGCAATCCCTCAAGTGTCCGGCTTTTCGGATCATTTCTCAGATAAATCGTCTTCAAACCGGTGACCTCCGCGAGCAAATCGGCCAGCATCGCTTTCCGGCGATCCATCCCGAAGGCCAGCGTCTGCATCACCAGCGCCTGATCGTACCGATCCACGATTAATCCCGGCAGGCGGTCGCCTTCCCCATGGATGAGCCGGTACGCCGTCGAATTCGTCACGATCCGCTGCCGCAGACGCACCGCCTGACGCATCCGCTCAAGCCAAAACGGCTCATCGATCGGAATGTCGTCAAAGGTCAGAAAACGAACCCGAATCTTGGACTCCGGGTTATAGAACCCCCGGCCATAGAATCGTCCGGCGGGCGTGACCACATCGACCACATCACCGGCAACCGGCTGGCCCTCGATCTTCGCCACATGACCGGCATAGAGCCAGAGATGGCCGGGCCCTTCCCTCCCCATCTGATGAAGTAACGTCACGCGAGCGGTGGATGCATCAGTTTGTATTGTCATGCGTCACTTATCCAACCTGGCACTATGAAAGGTCAAGGGGATTCCCCGCGCTGTCGCGCGCGCACCCACGCATGACTTGACGCTGCCCGGGCAATATGATGTGCTCATGCGGAGCACCGCCCTGTTGTCGTCCTCTGGAGCACACACATGAATCATCCTGCAACCATCGGAACGGCCGTCCTCGACCGGCTCCATGGCCTGGGCGTCCGGCACATCTTCGGCATTCCCGGCGACTACGTGCTGTCACTCTATCAATTGATCGAAGCATCGCCCATCAAGCATATCGGGACGACCAGGGAAGACTGCGCGGGATTTGCCGCGGATGCCTACGCTCGCATCAACGGCATCGGCGCCGCCTGTGTCACCTATTGTGTCGGCGGACTCAACACCGTCAATGCCATCGCCTGCGCCTACGCGGAACGATCTCCCGTCGTCCTGCTCACGGGATCACCGGGACTCTCCGAACGCACGCGCACTCCCTACATGCACCATATGGTGAGAGACTTCTCCACCCAGCGGGACGTGTTTGAACAAATGACCGTCGCCGCCATTACGCTCGACGACCCCCTCACGGCCGAACGAGAAATGGACCGCGCCTTTGCCGCCCTGTTGCGATATCGCCGCCCCATCTACATTGAAATCCCGCGAGACATGGTCCATAGCCCGCTCCACGGCAGCGGCAAACCGGCCTGCATCGACGAGGCGCTCAGCGACGCGGCGGCACTGGCCGAAGCCATCGGCGAAGTCCGCATGATGCTGTCGGCCGCGCACCGTCCGGCAATACTGGTCGGCGCGGAAGTCGGACGATTCGGTCTGCACGACGATCTCGCCAAACTAGTTGAGCGGCTGAACATTCCCATTGCCTCCACCTTGCTGGGGAAATCCGTAATTCGAGAAGACCATCCGCTCTATGTGGGCGTATACGGAGGCCTGATCGGACGCGACGAAGTGCAGCAGTTCATCAACGAATCAGACTGCCTCCTGATTCTCGGCTCGATTCTCTCCGATGTCGAAGACGTGGATGCCCGGTCGCCGCTCATGACCGAAGGCCGGACGATTCACGCCACGGCCGACCGTATCGCCGTGAAGCATCATCGATACGAAGCCATCCGGTTTCAGGATTTTGTGCGTGGGCTCGGCGAAGCCCCGCTTCCCAGCTTCCCATCACGGACCCTACCGGCTCCGCCGTCTCCAGCCGGCCCCGCATTAGACCCCGCTGGGCCGATCACGCTGCGCGGCCTATTCGGCCATCTGGACACGATCCTGAACGAACAGACGCTGGTGATCGCGGACGTCGGAGAATCCTTGTTTGCCGCCGCCGATCTGCATGTCCACCGCCGGTTTGAATTCCTCTCCCCCGCCTACTACACCTCCATGGGGTTTGCCATCCCTGCCGCGCTCGGCGCCTCCTGCGCCGATCCGACCCTCCGCCCGATCGTGCTCGTCGGAGACGGAGCCTTTCAGATGACCGGAACGGAACTGTCCAGCTGCGTGCGCTACGGACAAGCCCCGATCGTCATCATTCTCAACAACCGCGGCTACTCCACCGAACGCGAAATCCTCGAAGGCCCGTTCAACGATATTCACGAATGGCAGTATGAACGCATCTGCGATCTGGTAGGCGGAGGCGTAGGCTCCCGTGTCACAACCCAACAGGGCTTTGAACAACGCATCGCCGCCGCGCTGGCCGACTCCACACAGGTGCATGTGCTCAACGTGCTGTTGAATCCAGCCGATCGCTCCCCCGGCATGGTTCGCCTGGCTCGCCGCCTAGGGAAAAAGCTCTCGACGGATAAACCGTAGCGTGGGGGCAACGACCGCGCCCTGACGATAGAGGTCCGGCTCATAACCACTTCGTCCCCATCGGAAGGACGGCCGTCCTCGTCAAGACGCTCAAGACACGGGCTCCTCAGCCACACCCCCGCGCGCGGCAGCAGCGGCTCGGACATCTCCCAGGGCTCACGTGACGACCACACTCGCTTGAATAGCCCGGCAATGGAGAGGATAATTCACCCCACAGACTTCCATGAAACAGACAACTCCACAATGGGTTATTTCATCGGGCGTCGCCGCGTTGACGGTCGCGCTCTTGGTAGTCGACCTTCACACGCCGCTAGGCGTGGCCAATCACATCCTGTACCTCGGCCCCGTGCTCCTCTCGTTACTCTCCTCGCAGCGGTCCTATCCGTTCATCATCTCGGGCATCGTCACGGTCCTGATTATCGTCGCAGGGCTTATGAGCGAGAACCCGCATGATCTTCCGCTGTGGGTCCCTATTTCCAATCGCGCGTTTAGCATCTGGGCCATGTGGGTGCCCGTCTGGTATTTCCGTCAACGCCGCGACCACGAACTGCTCCTCCAACGGATGAATACGGAGCTTGAGGAACGCGTGCGGGATCGCACCCGGCAACTCGCCCTGGTGAATGAGGCGCTGGTCGTCGAGATTACGGAGCGCATGCGCACGGAACACTCCCTTGAATTCAGCCGCCGGGAACTCACACGGCTGGCGTCGCAATTGATCCGAGTCCAGGAAGATGAGCGGCGAAGAATTTCCCGCGACCTGCACGATGATATCAACCAGCGGCTCGCGCTTCTGTCCATCGAACTGGAAGGGATTCAGCGGCAACTGCCCGCGCTCACACCGTCACTCACCCAAGCCATCCGGTCGATTTCGGATCGCGTGGCCGAGCTCTCCGAAGATGTGCGGCATCTGGCCTATCACTACCATCCCTCGATCCTCGACGACCTCGGTCTCTCCATCGCCCTACAGCGGCTGGTGGAAGATGTCGGCTCGCGCAACCATCTGGAGACCCGCATCAGCTGCCATGACATGCCGGCCACGCTCTCCCAGGATATCGCAACCGGCCTGTACCGCATCGCGCAGGAAAGTCTGAACAATGTCGTCCGCCATGCGAAGGCCTCGCGGGTCGACGTCGCCTTGGCTCAGTCCAGGATAGGACTGACCTTAACCATTACCGATAATGGCGTCGGGTTTCTCACCGATCTGCCCCGAACTGAATCCGGAGGCCTCGGGTTATTGAGCATGAAAGAACGCGTCGCTCTGGTCGGTGGAACCTTGTCCATCGAATCGGCGATCGGCACCGGCACCAGGCTCCAAGCCAGCATTCCCTTGATGGAGGAAGCGTGACAAAACCCCGCGTGCTACTTGCTGACGACCATACCTTGGTTCTGGACGGCTACCGCAAATTGCTGGAGGGCTCCTGCGACATCGTCGGCGCCGCCGAAGACGGCCGCACCCTGTTGAAGCTGGCACAGCAATTCCAGCCCGATATCGTGACGCTCGATATTTCCATGCCGCATCTGAATGGGATCGATGCCGCCCGCAAACTGCACAAGGATGTGCCGAACGCCAACCTCATCTTCGTCACGATGCACGCCGACCAGGCCTACGTCACCGAAGCCTTCAAAGCAGGCGCAAAGGGCTATTTGCTGAAGCGGTCCGCCGGATCGGAACTTGTCCAGGCCATCCAGGCCGTCATGAGCGGGCATAACTACATTACGCCGCTGATCGCCAAAGGATTGGTGCAGTCCGCCGTGACCGGTCGGACGCCGACCATGAAACGCGGCGCGGCGCTGACACCCCGCCAGCGGGAAGTCCTCCAATTAGTCGCCGAAGGCAACACCGTGAAGGAAATCGCGGTCGCGTTGGAGATCTCACCCAAAACCGTTGAGTTTCACAAAACACAACTGATGGATCAGCTGAACTTGCACACTACCGCCGAACTCACGCGCTATGCGCTGACCCACGGGCTCATCTCCTCATAATCGTCACGATAGTCGCGCGCATTCGACTGAAAAACCCAGGGATTTCCCCAGCTCCACCTGGGGACCTGTCTAGTACCCCAATCGCGATTCCCGACATACACTTCTTCCATAGGGAGCGGGCACATATCCGCGGCACGATCATCTCTATGGATGGAGGTGGGCCATGAGACGGACTCGCATCTTGCTGGCAGACGATCATCCGCAAATCCGTGAACTCCTCCGCATCATTCTGGAACCGGAGTTTAAAGTCGTGGGTGCCGTGGAGGATGGCGAAACGCTCTTGCAATATGCCCAGAGCTTGCAACCCGATGTCATCATTTCCGATATTGATATGCCCAAAATAGACGGTCTCCAAGCGGCCCGGACCCTGAAAGATGTCGCGCCGCACATACGCATCATCTTTCTGACCGCCCACGCCGCACCGTCTTACAAGGCCTCCGCCTTTGCGGCGGGAGCCGCCGGCTATCTCATTAAAGGAGCCACGACGGATTTAACCGGCTCATTGCGGTCTCTGATCGGCGACGTTCACACACAGAACCGTGCGCCACATGCGGTGCCGATACAACCATCGCCGGCGGTCCTGCGCCAAGACCGATAAAGAGGATCAGCCCCGCGACGCGAGCGGTCGAATCGCGTGAGAGGACGTCATCGTGGCTATGCACCTGACACTCTGCTGGTTTTGCCGGCGTCTCACCCCCGAGCAAGCCGAGGCCGATTCGGCAAGCGGAGGGCCGGAGATGGGAACTTCGAAGGACACTGTGCTCGGGCCGGACAACGCCATAATCGAGGATGCCTATTGTCATGACTGTGAACGGTTCTATCACCAACTCATCACGTTCGGACGCGGGAGCCACTACGCTGCCGGCGGCACCGGACCGGATGCCCCGATTCAGCAGCACCCGCAACCACAGACTACCCCCGCTTCAGCCAGGCAGTCGCGGCACCAGCCGACCACGAACGTGGGTCTTCACGGCAGCGGCGATCGGAACAAAGCGTCGCAATCACCCTAACGGCGAATATCCGCAATGAAATTGGCACCCGCATTCCTGGGCAATCTAAAGCCAGGACAAAGTACGCACATGACGACAGATCCATTAGTCCGTCGGCGCATTCTGGTGGTTGATCATGATGATGAGATCCGGCTGTCTGTATGCAGCCAATTAGCACAGTGGGGATTCGAGGCCGAGGGAAAAGACACCGGCCTATCGGGGCTCGCGCGGCTCGCTCAAGCGGGCTCAGCTCCAGAGTTCGCAGGCATGTTGCTCGAAATGGATATGCCGGTCCTCGGCGGCATGGCCGTCCTCCAGGAAATGAAGGACCGCCACCCAACGGTTCCGGTCATTGTCATGGCCCAGGCGTCCCACATCGACAAGCTCCGGAATGCAGTCAGGATGTGGGCCCAAGAGTACCTTGTGAAACCCGTTGACCCGGAACTCCTGAAACTAAAGTGCGCGTCAGTCTTCTCCGGACGTCCGCACCGAACCTAATATGAATTGCCAACCGTCTCCAGCACAGTCGAACCAATGGGTGACCGAAGACCAACGGCCAATCACGTGGCATCGCCTCATCGCAATGCCCCCTGAACGGGATTCGTCGAAAGGAATCGGGCACCCATTGGTTCGGCTCTGGAAACGCGGTGATGCTGCGCACGAACCACCCGACAGGACCGGTCGCCGTGCTTCTCGCCCCAGATGACCCCGAGTAGACCGCCGCCCAGGGCACACACCCTGGCGGGACCGGCAGACACCATCGTCCAAGCCAGTCCAGAAGCGTTCACGACACACCCGCCTCCCCTGAGGGAGAGGAGGCCCGATGCTATGTGCGGAAGTAGTCGCAAGGAATGAGATGACCGACAGAATTGATATGCCGAACACTCACACGATTCTTATCATCGACGACGATCCCGACATTCGCAAGCTCCTTCGTCTCGCACTTGAAGAAGCCGGTTATGGCGTTCGAGACGCTCAAGAGGGCGGCGCCGGCATCGCTATTGCCAAGGAAGGGCGATGCGCACTGGCGATTGTGGACCTCTTCATGCCCGGTAAAGAAGGGCTCGAAACCATTCTGACTTTGCGGCGAGAAATCCCGTGGATCAAACTGATCGCCATGAGCGGCGGAAGCAGCCGGGCCGACCTCTTGGCTGTGGCCACTTCGTTCGGCGCCGATCAGATCATCCACAAACCCTATGAGATCGACGCATTGCTGGCATCGATCGGCACCCTGCTCCCAAAACCATGACCTCTGTGGAATCAAGGGAACAACCGGCAGCTCCCTTCACACCGAAAGGCACGATATGGACAAAAGGACTATGAGATTCCCCGCCGCGCATCGCGCAATCCGATCGGCCGGGCTCTGCATTGGGGCCGGACTCCTAGCCGCCTGCGCGGCGGTATCGCCCGGCACGGACTCGGTCCCTACCCATCACATTCAGATTCAGAATGGCGTCACTCCGCAGCGCTTGGATGTCCATGTCGGTGACGAAATCCGCTGGCACAATCTACGGAGCGAGCCGGTCAAAATCAGCCTGCTCAGCCATCTCTCCGGATCGGGCGTCTCCTGCCAAACAGGCTTCTCGAGTTTTGGATCGCTCGACGATACGGCCACCATTCCACCTAATGGCTATGTGAGCCTGTGTTTCTCCCAGGCCGGGTCCATCCAATACAATGTCTGGCTCAATCTCGACGATCCGTTGAGGAGCATGACGCCCACCGCAAGGATTGTCGTCTCGACACGACCGACCTGACGGTGAAACTGATATACTCCTCGTTCTCATCGGAGTCCTGTATATGACCATTCGCGCTGTGCTTTCGCTCATCGGCCTCGGGGCCGCACTCTATGCCGCCGCCATACCGGCGTCGCTCGGCTTTGCGCTGGAGCCGGCCCCGGCAGCCTATAGCCTCGACTCCATCCTCGATCTGGCGCTGGCCAGAAACCCGGCCGTATCGTCCGCGGAAGGCACCATCGATCAGCAGCGCGGCCACCAGACGGCTGCCGGCGCCTATCCCAACCCCACGGTCACCGGGTACATGGGCTACGGGGAAGTGCGGGACACCGGCCGGGCTAATATCCGCGAATCCCTCGACCGTGAAAAACTCACGGAATACAACGTGACCATCGGGCAACCATTGGAATGGCCCGCGATGCGCAAGGCCCGCCAAGGGGTGGCCGATGCGGGTCTGGCAACCGCCAACGCCGGCATGTCGGAAACACGGTTGCATCTGACCACGCAAGTCAAAGTCGCGTTCTACGACCTGTTGCTGGCCCAACGGGATGCCGCGCTGGCTCAACAGAATCTCGACACCGTCGAGAGTGTCACGCGGATCGTCAAGGCGCGCGTGAAGTCCGGAGAAGCCCCGCAATTCGAATCCATCAAAGCAGAAGTCGAAGTGCTGAAAGCCAAGCAACAGCTCGCTCGCGCGGATAACGCCGTGCGCATCAATCGGGCCGTGGTGGATACTATGACCGGAGGCGCGCTCGGACCGACGTATGTCATTCAAGGAGACTTCATGGGCCTGTCGAAAGAAGTCCACCTGGACGGATTGATCGTCCGCATGGGCACTCAGCATCCATCCATTCAACGGCTGTTGAAATCGGTCGAACAATCGGACTGGAAAATCGAATTTGAGCGGCAATCGAGAGTGCCCAGCGTGACGGTCAACGGCAGCTACTGGCGCGAGATCGGCCGAGAAGCGGTGCAAGGAGGCCTGTCCATCCCCATGCCGCTCTGGTACCGCCGGGAAGGAGAAATCGCCGCGTCGCTAGGCGCCAAGCGGCATCATGAAGCCGAGTTGCTGCGGACACGCAACGAACTGGCGCGAGCTATTTTCCAGCATTATCAAGACGCCAGGACAACGGCGGAATTGATCGATGTCTTCGATAAGGGCTTATTAAAGCAAGCGCAAGAGGCCTTGCGGCTCGCGCAATTCAGTTTTCAGCAAGGCGCATCGAGCCTGCTCGACGTCTTTGATGCCCAGCGCGTCCAACGCCAGATCCAGATGGACTACGCCCACGCGCGGTACGAACTGTCCGTTTCCCTAGCGCACCTTGAACGAGCCGTCGGGGGAACACTATGACGCAACTCCAAGTCAGACACCTACGCATGAGACAACAGACGCAGCCGATGACGCAGGATGCCAAGTCCCGGGGCTCCCGCCACCTGGCCGCCGCTATGCTGCTCGGCCTGGTCGCGATCATCGCAGGATGCGACCGCGCTCCTGGCGAAGCCGTTGCGGTCAAGACACCCGCGCCCACCTCGACTCCGGGACTGATTACCCTGTCCGCTGAAGAGTCCGCCAGAATCGGACTCGTCGTTCAACCGACGTCTCGAACCGATTTCCGCACCCATCGGGACTTTCCAGCCATTTTACAACCGAACGAGCATGCAGTGGCCGATATTACCACCCTGGTTCGAGGCCGCGTCGTGGATGTCTACGCAGATTTAGGACAACAGGTCGAAGCCAATGCCCTCCTGGCCATCCTCTACAGCAGCGACCTCGGCCTGGCGCAATCCGCCTATCTGAAGTCCCAGGCGAAACTTCATGTCGCCGAACAAGCCTACGCGCGGGCCAAGTTTTTGCTGCAAGAACAAGTGATCGGCGAAGCAGAAGCCCAACGCCGGCATGCGGAACTGCTCAGCATGCAGGCGGAATCCCATGAGGCGCGCGACCACCTCAAGCTGCTCGGCATGAGCGACGGCGAATTCCGCCGCCTCAACAAAAGCCGGGACATTCGCTCCCATATCCCGATTGTGGCGCCCTTTGCCGGGCGCATCATCGGCCGCAACCTGACCAGAGGCGAAGTTGTCGAAACCACCGAAAAACTGTTCGTGGTCGCCGACCTGTCTGAAGTCTGGGTGCGGGCCAACATTCCTGAGAAAGATATTCCCTTCGTCCATGCGATCCATGCCTCCGGAGGCAGACAGGCAGAGGTGCGCGTCAATGCCTATCCGAAGGAAACGTTCAAGGCCACGATTACCTATGTGGGCGATGTCCTAGATCCAGCTACCCGCACGATGCAGCTGCGGCTCGAACTCCCCAATCCCGAGGGGCGGCTGAAACCGGAGATGTTCGCCACCATCCGTCTCTTCTCCGAATCGCAGCCGGACCGGCTGGCTGTCCCAGAAGCCGCGCTGCAACGGGATCAGAACCGAACCTTCGTTTTCGTGCAACGCGCCGCGACGGAGTATGAAATCCGCGAGGTCCAAGTCGGGGAATCCAACGGCGCCCAGATCACCATCCTCGGAGGCCTCACCGAAGGCGAGCCTGTCGTCACGCAAGGCGCCTTCATCCTGAAGTCCGAGTTCCTGAAGAAACAAGTCTGATGGTTACTCGCCTGCTCGACATCTCATTGCGCCAGCGCATGCTCGTCGTGATCTTCGCCCTCATGCTTGGCATCGGCGGACTCTATTCGTTTCGCACCATCCCGATCGATGCCTTTCCCGATGTCACCAGCGTGCTCGTCCAGGTCGTCACCAAGGCGCCCGGCTTATCTCCCGCGGAAGTCGAACGCCTGGTCACCTACCCGATCGAACTGCAACTGACCGGCGTTCCCGCGCTCGTGGAAATGCGCTCCCTGACCAAAGTCGGCTTGTCGCTGGTGACCATCGTGTTCGACGATTCGATGGACACCAACCTAGCGCGCCAACTCGTGCTCGAACGCCTGATCGAAGTCAAAGAACAGCTTCCCCCCGGCACGGAACCGATGCTCGTGCCGAACAGCACCGGACTGGGCGAAGTCTTCCAATACTATCTGGACGACGCCCGCGGCCCAATCCAAGACCAGGCCCTGGCTCACCAAAGCTTGATCGATCAGCGCACGATTCAGGACTGGATTATCCGGCCACAACTGAAGAGTACGCCGGAAGTGATCGACGTGAACTCCATGGGCGGCTTCGTCAAGCAATATCAAGTACTGGTCGAGCCGGCCATGTTGCGGAAATACGACCTGACCCTTCGGGAGGTCTTCGATGCCGTGGCCAGCAACAACGCCAACGCCGGCGGCAATATTCTAGAAAAGCACGATGAGAAATATATTGTGCGCGGGATCGGCCTGATTCGGTCGCTCGAAGACGTCCAGCGCATCGTCATCAAGGAAGCCGGCGGCACCCCGGTCTTTGTCGGCGATGTGGCGCAGGTGCTGATCGACCATGCGGTCCGGCACGGCGCGACCGTGTTGAACGGAGAGCGCGAGGTGGTCACCGGGATCGTCCTCATGCTGCGGGGGGGCAATGCGCGTGACGTCGTCGAAAACATCAAAGCGCGCATCGACGACATCCACCGTCTGCATCTGCTGCCGGACGGACTGCGGATCGTGCCGTTCTATGACCGAATCGAATTGATCACGTCCGCCTTGAACACGGTCTACAAATCGCTCGCCGAGGGCGTGGTGCTGGTCGTCGTGGTGCTGGTGCTCTTCCTCGGCAACCTCCGCAGCGCGCTGATCGTCGTCGCGACGCTGGTGCTGTCCCCGCTGGCCACGTTCATCGTCATGGGCCAGGTCGGACTCACGGCCAATCTCATGTCATTAGGCGGGCTGGCCATCGCCATCGGCATGATCGTAGACGGCTCCGTGGTCGTCGTGGAGAACGTCTACCGTCATCTCTCGGAGCCCTCGTCCGCGGCAACCCCGCGCCTTGAGCTGATCACCCGATCCGTCAAGGAAGTCGGGCAGCCGGTCGTCTTCGGCATCTTGATCATTATTCTGGTGTTCCTGCCGCTGCTGTCCTTGCAAGGGATGGAGGGCAAGATGTTCAAGCCGCTCGCCTACACCATCATGATCGCCCTGCTGACGTCCCTGGTGCTCTCGCTCACGCTGTCGCCGGTCCTCTGTTCGCTCATGTTGAAACGAGGGAGCGAAGAAGACCCCTGGATTGTCCGCTTGACCAAGCGCCTCTATGCCCCATCGCTCCGTTGGGCACTGGGACATACCCGCATTGTGCTGACGATCGCGGTCGGCTCGCTGATCGGCAGCCTTGCCTTGTTTCCGTTACTCGGCAGCGAATTTATCCCGATCCTCAACGAAGGCTCTGTCGCTCCGCAAACGATCCGCCTGCCGAGCGTCTCCCTCCCCGCGTCGATCGAAATCGAGAAGCGCATGCAGCAGGCCATGATGGAGTTCCCGGAAGTGGAAATGGTGGTCTCCAAGATCGGACGCACGGAACTGGGAAACGATCCGCAGGAACCGAACGAAAGCGATCCCGTCGTCCGGCTCCGTCCGCTGGATCAATGGACCACCGCTCGCACGATGCCGGAGCTGATGCAAAAATTCCGCGAGCGATTGACCCGAATCCCGGGCGCGACGTTCCTGATCAGCCAGCCCATCCAACAGCGGGTCGACGAGCTGATCTCCGGCGTCCGGACAGAAGCGACCGTCAAGCTGTTCGGGGAAGACCTGGAGGTCCTGCACAGCAAAGCCGAGGAGATCGCCGCCCAGCTGAACACCGTGCGCGGTGTGCGGGATATCAAGATCGAACAACTCTTCGGGCAGCCCTATCTCACCATCGACATCGATCGCGGCAAGATCGCGCGCCACGCAATCAATGTGTCCGATGTGCGAGACATCATCAGCACCGCGATCGGCGGTGAAGTCGCGACACGTGTCTACGAAGGTCAGCAACGATTTGAACTGCTCGTCCGCTTCCCGGAGCAATACCGGAACAGCGCCGAAACCATCAGCAACATCCTGGTCACCGGCAGGGACGGAGCTCTGGTCCCGCTCGCCGACCTCGGAAGCGTCCGCCTTGAGGAAGGCCCCGGCCGGATCAGCCGTGAAAAACTCCAACGGTATGTCTCCATCGGGTTCAATACCATGGGACGCGATATCGGCAGCTTAGTCGCCGAAGCGCAGCAGAAAATCGCCACCCAAGTGGTGCTGCCCGCCGGCTACACCGTCGCGTGGGGCGGCTCGTTTGAAAATATGGAGCGGGCGATGGGCAAACTGCGGCTCATCGTGCCCATCACCATCGGATTGATCTTCCTGTTGTTGTACTCTACCTTCGACTCGCTACGGCAGGCGGCCCTGATTATTCTGAATCTTCCTTTCGCCATGATCGGCGGAGTGGTCGCGCTCTGGCTGACGGGGGAATATCTCAGCGTGCCGGCCTCCATCGGATTCATCAACCTCTTCGGCGTGGCCGTACTGAACGGCATCGTGCTGGTCTCCTGCATGAACGCCCTGCGCGAGGAAGGCGCCACGCTGGACGAAGCCGTGATGTCCGGGGCGTTGCTGCGCCTGCGGCCGGTCCTCATGACCGCATTGGTTGCGTTACTGGGATTGGTCCCGCTCGCCTTCGCCCACGGCATCGGCTCGGAGGTGCAGCGTCCGCTGGCTATTGTCGTCATCGGCGGACTGGTCAGCTCCACCTTGCTGACGTTGATCGTTCTGCCGATTCTCTATCGATGGCTAGAGGATCGACCCCAACAGGATACGCCGCCGACCGGCGTCCTTCCCGTCATCAAATCCGCCCATGGAGGACACTAGCCTCGGCGGCATCGCCTGCGCTCATCGGAACATCCACAGGCCTTCACATACCTTGCGCAGGCTGCTAGCATCCCTACCATGAACATACTACCCACCCTACGGCAGGAATGGTTTCTCTTAGTGAGCGGCGGCACCTCGGCGGCCTTTCTTGTCTTCGGGCATCGGTGGCTGGCCGATCTCTCGCATCCGGCCTGGTTTACGCTCATGTTTGCGTGGCTCTTCACCGTCATCCTGCTGTCGGCCTTTGCCGTCGTCCGGCATGCCGAGAGCCTGGCCACGAAACTGGGAGAGCCGGGTGGGACGCTCATTCTGACGCTAGCCGTCACCGGGATTGAAGTCATGATGATCAGTGCCGTCATGCTGACGGGCAAAGGCAATCCGTCCCTCGCGCGGGATGCGATGTTTGCCGTCGTGATGATCGCGCTCAACGGCATGGTGGGCTTTTCACTCTTGCTGGGAGGGTTGCGGTATCACGAACAAACCTACAATCTGCAAGGAGCGAACGCCTTCCTCGCGGTGATTATCCCCCTGGCCGTACTGAGCCTGGTCCTGCCAAATTTTACTTTATCGTCGCCCGGGCCAACGTTGTCGGCGCGTCAATCGGTGTTTCTGATCATCATGTCGCTCGGCCTCTACGCCGTCTTCCTCGCCATGCAGATCTTCCGCCATCGCAACTACTTCATGGCGCCGATCTCGCCGGAGCCGGCTGAGGCCCCCTACTGGAAATGCTCGTCTGACGACCACGACCGCTCGGTTTCACAACTGCTGTTGTTGTTGATCATGTATCTGCTGCCGGTCATCATCCTCGCTGGTCAAATCGCGGTCCCCATCACCCACGCCATCCACGAATTACACGCTCCGTCGGCCTTGGGCGGAGTACTCGTGTCCGTGCTGGTCTTGTCCCCGGAGTCGATGAGCGCGGTGCGCGCCGCGATGGGCAATCAGCTGCAACGCTCGGTGAATCTTTTGCTGGGGTCGGTGCTGGCCAGCATCAGCCTGACGATTCCCGCCGTGTTGACCATCGGATTTGTCATGGACCAGACCATCATCCTCGGGCTCGATGCCGTCGGCATGACCCTGCTGCTCTTGACGCTGGGAATCAGCCTCCTGACCTTTGCCAGCGCCCGCACCAACGTCTTGCTCGGCGCGGTGCATCTGCTGCTCTTTCTTGCCTATGTCATGTTGATTTTCGAACGGTAACAAACGGGCTTGCGATCTGACCAGGGTGCCGCAACCCTGACGGAGGAGGACGAAGAAGATGGTGTCAATGGAGTGGATCTACCTCATCCTCGCGGGTCTGCTTGAAATGGGATGGGCGATCGGCCTGAAATACACGGAAGGCTTCTCGCGGCTATGGCCCAGCATCGGGACGATCACGGCCATGATCGCCAGCTTTTACTTCCTATCGCAGGCACTGCGGACGATTCCGATCGGCACAGGCTACGCCGTATGGACCGGGATCGGCGCGGTAGGAACCGCGCTGCTCGGTATGGTCATCTTGGGGGAATCAGTCGCGCCCTTCAGGCTCGTGTCGCTTACACTGATCGTGCTGGGCATGATGGGACTCAAGTTAAGCACATAATCGGCCCGTCAGATCAAACCGCCTTCACCACCGGCTCACTCACACTGGCACTACACGCCTGACAGCCCGCTTCCCATCCGAGCTAGGGCATTCTTCTATCCATCTGCGGGATTCGCCTAGTTCATCAACCCAGACCCACTTGTTACTCTACAGTGAGTATCGTCTGCCAGAATGCAGGCTGGCTCGCAACAGGGGAGCCATATACGGGTGTGGTCCGTCTCACAGCGGACAGCTTTGCCCGTCTCCGTGCGGTGGGCGCTCCCGTACAGGTTGACCGGAGTGAAGGGCTTCACCGCCAATGCTTCACTGGCCAGACAACAATCACCCGCATATCGGTCCGGCGAGGAGGGCTGTCCGGAAGAATATCTCCAGGCGATCAAGGCATTAATCACACCGTCGTGGCGTCACTCGTTCGGGGCCTAGAGCGGCACAGGCGTTGCTTCTTTAATACGACGATCCTGGGCTTCCACGATTGATTCCATCCCGAGTGCCCGCGTGGCCGCCCAAACGGACAGGGAGGAAGAACATGTCGGACTTTCATCAAAACGGCGTGGTGACCGTACTCCATCGGCTCGGCAAACCGAATCTCGATCAACTTGAGGCGGAACTCCAGCGGCACGCATCGACGAATCCGATTGCCCTGATCCTCCCGTCCCTCTATTCGGAGCTTCAGCGACCGGCGCTCAGAAAGATCGTCGAGACGCTGACCGAGGTGCGCTATGTGAATGAGATCGTCATCTCTCTGGATCGAGCTTCGGCGCGGGAGTTCCGCCTGGCCAAGGAATACTTTTCGATCCTCCCGCAGCGCGTCCGGGTGATCTGGAACGACGGGAATCGTATTCAGCACATCTTGAAGCGCCTGACCGACAATGCCATTGATGTCGGCTTGGCCGGCAAAGGGCGCGGCTGCTGGACCGCATTCGGATATATACTCGCCCGCCACCAAAGCAAAGTGCTCGCTCTGCACGATTGCGATATTGTGAGCTACGACCGGCAGTACCTCGCCCGGCTGTGCTATCCCATCGCCAATCCCAATCTCGGATATGAATTCGCCAAAGGCTACTACAGCCGGATTACCGACCGCCTTCATGGCCGCGTGACCAGGCTCTTCATGACTCCCCTTCTACGCAGCCTTCAACAGCTGGTCGGCACGCATCCCCTCCTGACCTTCCTAGATAGTTTCCGCTATCCGCTGGCCGGTGAATTCGCCATGGTCAGCGATCTCGCCTGGATCAATCGTATTCCGGGAGATTGGGGTCTCGAAGTGGGGGTCCTTGCCGAGGTATATCGCAACTGTGCGCTCCGCCGCGTCTGCCAGGTCGACATCGCCGACGCCTACGAACATAAACACCAGGAACTCTCAGCGGACAATCCCGGTGCCGGCCTGTTAAAGATGTCGACCGACATTACCAAAGCCCTCTTCAGAAACCTGGCCAGCGACGGGGTCATCCTCTCCGACAGCCTGCTGAAGACACTGCGAGCCACATACCTCCAAGCCGCGCACGATGCGATCAGCCGCTACGAAAACGACGCGATGATTAACTCGCTCCAGTTCGATCGCCACCAGGAACGCACTGCCGTAGAAGTGTTTCTCAAAGGCATGAAGCTCGCCACACAGAGTTTCATTGAAGATCCTCTGGGCGTCCCCATGATTTCCAATTGGAGCCGCGTCGTGGCCGCCGTCCCTGATGTCTTCGGGCTCTTGATCGATGCGGTCGAGAGTGACCATGAGTGGGAACCGGCCAGCGAGTTGGCCCCTACATAGCATGACTACCCACTCGCAAGAATCTCGCACCCTATTCACCTGATGCCCATGCCGAATTCGACCATCACCCCCTTGGCAGCCTGGACTGAACGCTCCAGTCTGCGCAGAGAGGGACTCAATCTCCAATCTCTGGGCCGGACGTTTGAGCCTTGGAAAGCGGATCGCGTGACACGATAGCCCTAACGCATCAGAAATAAAGGAGAGCATCATGGCATCACCATGGATTAAGGCATTACTCGAACCCGTATCCATCCTCGTCCGGCAAACACTGGCCATCGTTCCCACCGGACAATCCAGTTGCTGAGCGCCGCCATGACAGCGCTGGCGTTCAGATTGAGAAGCACAGACCTCGCACAGTCATGGCTTGACGGCTCCGTTACACGGACCGAGTCATGATAATGTTCACCACCATTGAGGCCCCCATGCATCCTCCCTACCTTGTCTTTACCGACCTGGATGGCTGCCTTCTCGACAGCCAAACCTATTCGTTCGAGGCGGCTCGACCGGCTCTCGAACGGCTCCAGGAAAACCAGATTCCCGTCGTCCTGGTCTCCAGCAAAACGCGGGCGGAAATCGAACCGCTTCGGCAGCAACTCAATCACCAGGGCCCCTTCATCGTTGAAAACGGCGGGGCCGTATTCGTGCCGCTCGGCACGTTCGGATTCTCGATCACGCAGGCGCGACGCCGGGAAACCTACCACGTCATCGAGTTCGGAACGCCCTACGCCATGCTGCGCGACGTCCTCAAGCAAATCGAGGACGCCGTCGGAACGCCGCTCCTAGGATTCGGGGATCTTTCCAGCGAGGAGATTATGGAGCTGACCGGGTTATCCCGGGAGGCCGCGATCCTGGCCAAGCTTCGCGAATATGACGAGCCCTACCTGGTGCAAGGTCCCGCCACGATTGCCGCAGAGGTGTGCCGTCAGATCGTCATGCGCGGATTACAATGGACGAAGGGCGGGCGTTTTTTTCATCTGACCGGAATGAACAACAAAGGTCAGGCCGCCTTGAAACTCCTCCAATATTACAAACGCCAATGGAATTTGGATGGGCCGTTCGGCAAGGTTGAAACGGTAGGGATCGGGGACAGCCTGAACGACCTCCCGCTCCTGCTTGCGGTGGATCATCCGGTGCTGGTGCAGAAATCGGACGGGACATACGATCGGGACATCGATGTTCCGCAGCTGATTCATGCCCCGGGCATCGGACCGATCGGATGGAATCACGCCATTCTGCATCTGCTGCAGCTGGTCGCCTAGCGGAGGCGAAGGCCCCCTCTGAATCAGCGGGCCTACGTCAAGCGGGTTTCTTCGACGCAAACACCGCGGCATCACAGGAAAGGTATTTGATCTGCTTGATCGGAACCAAGATCATTTCCCGCGGCGACTCCAAATAAATAAACTCCTGGTCTTCCGACAATCGATGACTGACTGCATCTTTGATCAGCAATTCCTGATTGTCCACAAACATGACTTTCACCCAATACTGCACGATCAACTCCTTCCTAGAAAAAGCCGGACGACCCGGCCGCCACCCGCTCCATTGAAAGCCAGCGGATTATACTGATCCGTTCAAGACGGTGGCAACTTGCCAGCCATAGCCGCTCATGGGTAGAGTACCGGTCTATACATAAGCTCCCCTGTCTTCGAGAAAGGTCTGATGGCCAACTCATTTCGAATCGGCGGATTGACGGCGCTCTTGCTCGCCGGCCTCACGATGTCTCCTACTCTGAGCGACGCGCAGGTGATGGGAGATGAGGCTGAATTGGGCCGGCTTCAGTCAAAAGCCGAAGAGGCGATCGGGAATGACGATGCGGACGGGGCCGCGATGATGATGGGTCGAGCCGCATTGCTCGCCGCGCAGCTCGGAAAGAGGGAGGCCGGATCGAAGACGGCCTTCCGCAAGAGCCAGGAAGCACTCTTCCGATCGCAGGAACACACCTACCGGGCCATGGCACTCTTTCGACGAGCCGGCGGTCAATTGCCGGCGTCCTCGGGTGTCTGCGGCAGCCTGGCCCTCGCCCGCACGAGCCTCGGCCATGTCACCGAGCTAGATTCGTCCGCTCCGCAAGACACTCGCCTCCTTGAGGAGGACACGCGTCTTCGCGCATCTGCGGACACCTGGAGGCAGGTGGTCGACTCCATAATCGCCGAATACCACTGTCTCTAACCGCACACTCCGCCGCTAGTCGTCTTCCGGATTGATGATATGCAAGCCCGCGGTCTTTGACGCCGCCAACAGCTGAGAGTCGGCGCTCACGATCGTCAGTCGCAACGGCTTCAACTCCAGCGCCAACGCCAGATGCATGACCTGGGTCGCCCGAAGAAAGGGATATTCCAGGACCAGCTCCTTGGTAGCCAGATACGTCCCCATTGTCGGCGCGATAAATTCAAAGAGCCCGGCTTTCGATTCCAGCTCAAATTTATACAACACCGAATAACAATCGTCCCGGGTGATTTCTCCCTGCTGAGCTCGATTGGACAGCGTGGCGTAAAAGTCCGTGACCGTCCAGGTCGGCAGAATGGCGACTTTCCCGCGCTTGACCATCAACTTGTTGACGACGCGAGTGCCTCGTTCCATGCTGTAGCGTTTCACGAGCGCGGTGGAATCAAAATAGTAGTATGGCATCCTGTCACACCCTCCCCTTCATGATCAGGGCGGCCAGGGGCCCTTGGAGTTTTGAAAGTCGGTCTTGCAGCTCGTCCAGCGGCACTTCCTCATATCCCTGCTTGCGCAGCGTATCGGCAAGATTGCCTTGATTGAACGATGCGGTGTCGTCCTTCAGCCGGTCGCCCAGCTTGCGCTTGGCCAATCGGCTCGACAGTTTCCGTCCGGGCTTCGTCAGCCCGCGTCCGCGGCTCCGTGGGGCGCGGCCCATCGATTTCTCTGTAGACTGTGTCACAGTACTGGTGTCCTCCTCGTTAAAATGGGCGCGGGCTCGACAACGCCGGATTCGCCGGTGTGGATTCTCTCGGGCACCCGGCCGGCGACGACGCCTGAACCGGCAATGACGCCTCTCCAAATACATGAGATGCGATTGCTTTGGCAAGGTCTGACGAAAATTCCTGTTGAATAACCCGTAGGGCTTTCGCAGTGGCTTCGCGATCGGACAGGTGCCCTTCCTTCCCGCCGCGCGAGACCACGCCGACCACGCGCTGCGTCGCGGACTCTACGACATCAAAGTCGCTGCACCACCGCACATATTTAAATTGCGGATCGCGCACATCGATCGGCCAGATATGGACCGTCCCGCGCACCAGCAGTTCACTGCCGGCCCGTTGGGTGGTCACGTGCAATCCCTCACGAATGAGCCCTTCCGTGAGCGCACCTTGGATCGGCTCAGCATGATCCCCTGTCACCTCAACCGCCAGCACCAGGTTCGTCGAAAGAAATTGATCCAGTTCATTCGACAATTCATTCACCCGATACGCCGCCGAAGTCCCCTGGCCGGAAGAACGAATGACGCGCAGATCCGCATTGTACGCGTCACGCATCACAAGATTCCGTGTGGCACGCCGAAGGTCCCGCACTTTCGTCAATTTGTCGGTGGTCTGCCTCGCTTCGAGCAGGTCGGTTTCAATCATCCGATCCAGCTCGCGCATCTTGTCCATCATCGCCGCTTCGCCTTGGCCGCGATGCATCCCCGCCAAGGCATAGTGCATCCCCTGATGCCGGTCGTACCAGGTATCCAGGATCTTCACGTTTTCGAGCACTTTATCGGTTGAGACGTTGGTCACCTGATCCAGCGTCAATCGCCGTTCCGTATTGGTGCTTCCGCGATGTTCGACCAGTAAGTAGGACTCCCAGTCCTTGGCCTGCGCCGCGACCTCAGCCTTAAAAATTCTGGCGACTGCCGCATAGGCCTGATCGGTTGCCGCACTCTTGTTGGCCGCCTGGCCCTGCCCCAGCAGATATTGGCTCGACGAAAATTCACCCGTCGCTCCGTCTACCCAGGCCGGCTTCGACGTTCCTCCAAACCACGTGCACCCCGAGAGGGCTAGGCCGCCGATGAACAGCATGACCAGCGGCAACACGACCACACCCCTCAGGCCGGCCGGGGTCTTCATTGAATCACCCGTTGAATCATGACCATCGTTTGTCCGGGAGCCAGAATGAGCGTGCGTCGACTCTCCTTGGTGGAGCCGGCTCCTCGCCCGAGGAGCTGCACCGACGCGGCATACTGCCCGGGCTCGACCCAGGCGCGCGCGATGTGAATTTCATCCGGGAGCGTCTGCCAACTTCGCTTGTCGGCCTCTTCCGAAAACACCGCGAGTCCTTTGGTGAGAAGACTCACTACTAATCCCACCCACGGCGCAGCGTCTTTCCCCGCCGCTTGCTGGGCCCCGCGTGTGGCCCCTTCCGACATCGCGAACTTGAAGGCGGCACGAGCCAGGGCCTTCACCGTGATGCCGGGCAACCGCTCGGAAAGACTTTTATCGGCCAGCGCGGAGATGTTTTGCCCCAGCTCCGATGAGACGCTCACCTGCCGGCCAGTTTCGCCGACCAGCGTCAGCTGCTCCCCGGGCACCTGCGTTTTCTGCGTCACCAATCGAGGCAACGCCACGCGCACGACACGCCCATTGAGGCCATACAAGACGCTATCGACACCCCGGTTCTGATGCCGCGACGACTGTGAGAACCCGCGATTCAGCAGCACGAGCTGCAAGGCATCCAGGCTGATCGGCAAGTCAAGAAAGCGGTCCTCCTTGTAGGGGGCGCGGCCATTATAGCTGATCAATACCACTTGGGCGAGGCCTCGCTGCGCCGCGCTTCCCTGCCATGCCGTGTCAGGGAAGAGCCGCCGATACTCCTCAAACTCATTCGCCAAATGAAGCGCATCGGCGGTCCGCAGGAGATCGGCGCGGAGGTGTGTCGGCACCGGCGTACGCGCCCAGGTTCGATTGGTTTCATACGCCTCATAGGCCATCCGATAGGCGATGAACGCATTGTTCATGTCACCGGTCGCCTCATAGAGAATGCCCGTCAGATACCGGGCAAACCCGTCTTCATGATAGCGCGTCTTGTCCTTGACCGTATCCGTGAGTACGTTGAGGCGGTGATCGATGCGACGGGCTTCCACCAGCGCGTCTTGAAACTGCCCCTGCGCGGCATAGTTCAAAGCCTTGACGACATTGATCATGACATGTTCGTAGGCATCCCCTTCATAGGGGAGCACGTTGTCGTTGATCAAAAAGGCAGCGGCTTCGGAACGGACCGTCCTGGTATAGAGCCGCTCCACTTCCTCCTCGGCCTGTTCCAAGACCGCGCTGCTCTGCGGATACTCACCGGCCAATTGCAGCGTCATCCCCCGATCCATGTCGTAGAGCAGGCGATTCTTTTCTCCGTAAGATTTTTCAGCTTGTTGAACAATCGCGTCGGCCTGCTTGGCATCACCCGCCGCCAGGCTCTGCTCAATTAACAGATAGCGATTCACGGAAGGGCCACAGGCGGTCAACAGAAGCAGTCCGACCGGTAGAGCGAATCGAAGGGATGAACAGACGACGCGCCACAGCGCCTGAGGACTGTGGGCAAGACATGAGAAGAGTGGGCTCAACAGAGTCCTGGAGCCTAGAAAATGGTTCGCTTCTTTTCGATGACCTTTTTAATCTTCTTCTGCCCGTACCACACTTTGGCATTGCTCTCCAGGTCGATCATCTGGAGATCCACCTGATAAAATACCGCCTTCGTCCCGTCCAGCTCGTCGAGGATGGTCGAAATCGTACCTTTCATCATATAGTCGGCGCCGATTTCTTTTCCGGGAGCCTTTTGCGTATCCTCGCGGGAATACATCGCCTGCTCTTTGCGCTCGGTTCGAAGCTCCTCGCGCTCGCCTTTGCCCGCGACGAAGGTAACTTTTTGTGAGTTCGTCAGCTCGCGTTCGAGGTCGGTCACGAACGTCTGGACGCTGATATGTTCATGGCTGCTGTTCAGGATCGTGCCGACGACCACGACAGGCTCGCGATGCTTGGCTTGGGTAAAGTTGCCGAGCCAGGGATAGTCGAGCGATTCCTTCACCATAGTCTCGGCCACCATCCGCGAGTCAGTGTCGTTCCATCGGCCGCTCAGGTCAGTCACCACACCGGCATCGACCCGCGTGACTTTCGTTTCATGCCCGCATCCCGCCAGAGTCAACACCGACACCGCTCCCAGCGCCAGCCAGCCAGCCTTCATCGCCATCACACCAGTCCCTCCACTGAACATCCTCATAAGAAAGAGACACACGAAACGTTATCGCGCTAACCGTTTGTCTTCTTCTTTCTCCAGCCGATCGAACATCTTGTCGGCATTCTTCCTGACAAAGTCGCGCACCTGCGCATTGAGCTCTTTCGCCTGCTCCAAGTTGTTCTTCATTTCCTCGAGGTTCAGCTTGGTCAGAACATAATAGGTATTGGTCTTGTCGTCCTTATACCGATCAATCGGCCGCACGCCGCTCAGCGTCGCCGTCGTGACCGTCTTGATCGCCCGTTCGACGTTCTGCTCTTCCGTGTTTCTGGTGAAATCGCCGGCGGTTGTCGATGCCGCATAATCTCTCATCAAGTACCCGGTATAGGTCTCAAAGGTCTTGGCAATTTCAGCGCGCGCACGATTTTCCGCCGTATCCCAGGCCAATGGCTCGTTCCGCACACCGACCACCGCCCCCACCCCATAGAAGGCCTTGCTATCCTTCTCGTTGAACGCGCCCGACCCATTTTGCACCCACTTTGGAGGGCCACCGCAGGCGGCAAGTCCGACCAGGAGAACAATGGCAAGCCCGGTGCCGGCCAGTCTCGTAAAATGCCCTTGCGATGTAGCCATGCGATCCTCCTTCAGGCATAACGGGAATTGATGACGTGGAGACTCAAACGGTTCGAAAATTCGCGTGGATTCATGCTAGCATGCGACCTTATTTCAGTCAACGCAACGCGGCAGAAACGGTTGACGAGACAGCACAGATTCAAACCATTCCGTGATGATTGTTAGGGAGGCGCACACTGTGGCCGATGTTCAAATAGAAGACGGCATTATTAAGATCGCCAGCTTGGATATTCAGGACCCCAAAGCGGCCGCGGTATTGGCAGAATATCCGCAAGTGCGCTGGGCTGAAATTACCAGACGCGCGCTGAAGATCGGATTGGGCTATCTCAAGGGCGGTGGGAAAGACTAGGGGGTTCGGGCTAGGGCTTTGATGGAGTATCGGCCTGGCTCACCGCCGCGCGCGCGCGGGAATCGGTCCCGCCCAACTCGAGATACCGGCGAAACGCCTCAACGGACTTCGCCTGATCCTTCAGACGGTCGGCATAGAGCAGGCCGAGCGAAAAATAGACATCCTGGTAACCGGCACTCACCTTCAGCGCCTGCAAGAACGCCTGTTCAGCCTCAGGGAAACGGCTTCGTTTTTCATAGATCAACCCCAGTGTGTAGTACGAATCGGGGTTCGTGGGTGCGTGCTGAACAGCCAGCTGGCCGGCGGTCAAGGCCTCGTCAAGATTGGGCAAGACCTCCAACCGGAGATAACTTTTCAGCACATAGGCATCGCCGAATTCCGGGTTCAATTCAATCGAGCGGTTCAGCCGCTCCAAAGCCTCATCGACGTGCTTCCCTTCCTGGAGCAACGCAAAGGCCTGGTCATAGTGCGCCCGTGCCGCCTGTTGCCGTTCAGCCGGCGTCTGAGGCCCTGCGCCGAGGACGAACGCCGCCTTGCGCCCTTCGATGAGAACGATATCGCCGTCCCCGTCCAGTCTGGCGGATATCGGATGTTGTTGGCCCTGCGTGACGCCGGGAATTTCCTTCTCAAGATAGGCTCCCAACTCAGACGCCATCAGCCAGCCATTCTTGTTCAGATCCGCCGCACCCTGGAGTCCAGCCAGCAGCGCTTTGACAAAGACACTCGCATCTCCGACACGCTTAGACACTTCTCCCTTATCCCCCGCAGTAATCACCTGCATCGCCCGCCGTTCCGTGTCGTTCTCCGGGGATAAGCGGCCTTCGAGCGACAACTGCTGAGGCGCCGTGGCTTCCCAGCCCCGGACCGCCGTATCAAGAATGAGCAGCGTGTGTTTCGCCGCCAGACGCCGGGTAAAGTCCTTGAGCTGGTCGAAAGTAATGGACTTGGCGACATTATTGACCTGCGCATCCGATGGAACCAGATAGCCGAGGTCCTTCCCATCGGCATCTTGCGTCACGCCGGAATGACCTACGTAGAAGAGCACCAGACGATCCATCCGCCCGACCTTGCGCGGCAGCATGTCCGAGAAGAGCTGCTGCAGATGGCGAAAGCTGGCATCCTTATCATAGACCTCGACCACCTCGTCGAAGCCCATCTGACGAAATGCCTGAGCCATCGTCTTGGCATCCGCCAAGGCTCCGGGAATTGATGGTGCCAGCAAATAGTGCTCGATCCCGACGACGACGGCCCATGATCTATAGTAAAGCCCCTCAGGTTTTCCTAACTGGGCAGAGGCAGGAGACGATCCGCTCAAACAGGCAAGCAACAACAGCCCGAGACCAAGACTTCTCGCACACAAATTTCTCGTGAACATAGTGGTGATCGATCGACAAAATATTCGCATAAGCAGCTCTGAGTGAGCCTACCCTTGGGCCGTGACGGCTGTCAAGGAATCGGCCAGGCCAACCTGTTCATTTCAAAGACTCAGTTGCCACAGCGGCAATCCCCGTACAAATGTATGGGTTGCAGGGGAAGGCCCCTTTCTCCATAATCATCCTATCCGTGCCGGGACGGCTATCGACCGAGGAGGTGTGTGCGTCATGAGTGAGAAGATCGAGACTCTATTGAAGGAAAGCCGAACCTACCAGCCCAGCGCCAAGACCAAAGCCGCCGCCCATATTCAGGATTACGACACCGAATATAAGAAATCGATAGCCGATCCCGAGGCCTTTTGGAGCGGAGTCGCCAAGGAACTCGAATGGTTTACGCCGTGGAACAAAGTACTGGAGTGGAATTACCCCTTCGCGAAATGGTTTGTGGGGGCCACCTGCAACATCTCCTATAACTGTCTTGATCGGCATGTCAAAAACGGCCGGAAGAACAAAGTCGCGGTTATCTGGGTCGGCGAGAACGATACCGAGCGCGTCTTCACCTACGGGCAACTCTATCGCCAGGTCAACCGCTGCGCCAATGCCCTCAAGAAGCTGGGACTGAAGAAGGGCGACCGCGTCACCATTTATCTCCCCAAAGTTCCTGAACAGATCGTGGCCATGCTGGCCTGCGCCCGCATCGGCGTGATCCATAGCGTGGTCTATTCCGGTTTCAGCGCTCCGGCTCTGGCCAGTCGCATCCAGGATGCGGAATCCCATTTGGTCATCACCGCCGATGTCGGCTACGACCGCGGAAAAGTCATTCCCCTCAAGTCGGTCGTGGACGAAGCCCTAAAAACCTGCCCGACGGTCGAGCATGTCATCGTCGTGCGCCGGCAGAAGCCGGAAGTTTCGCTTGCCGCTCCCAAGGAGATTGATTGGTACGAATGGCTGAAGGGGGAATCCGCTGAATGTGAAGCGGTCAAGCTGGACGCCGAAGACCCGCTGTATATCTTGTACACCTCCGGCACCACCGGCAAACCCAAAGGCGTCGTGCATGTCCACGGCGGCTACATGGTCGGCACCTACATCACATCGAAATATGTGTTCGACCTGAAGGACGACGATGTGTATTTCTGCGTGGCCGATCCCGGCTGGGTCACCGGTCACAGCTACATCGTCTACGGCCCGCTCCTGAACGGTGCGACGATCCTCACCGCCGAAGGCAAGCCGGACTATCCGAACCCAGGCCGCTGGTGGGATTTGATCGAGCGCTATGGCGTCTCGATTTTCTATACGACGCCGACGGCGATCCGCCTGCTCATGCGCTATGGAGAAGACTGGCCCAAGAAGTACGATCTCTCAACCTTGCGCATCCTCGGCAGCGTCGGCGAACCGATCAATCCGGAAGCCTGGGAATGGTTCCACCGCGTCACCGGCGGCGACAAACCAATCATGGATACCTGGTGGCAGACAGAAACCGGCTCAATCCTGATTACGCCCCTACCGACGGTCCCCTTGAAGCCCGGCTCTGCCACGCGCCCGTTCCTTGGGATTGAAGCCGATGTCGTGGATCGTGAAGGCAACAGTCTTCCCGCCAATGCCGGCGGATTTGCCGTCATCAAGAAACCCTGGCCCTCCATGATGCGCACCATCTACAAAGATCCGGAGCGCTACAAGACCTACTGGAACACCATCCCGAACTGCTACACCGCCGGCGACGTCTGCCACAAAGACGCCGACGGCTACATGTGGTTCATGGGCCGCGCGGACGACGTGATCAAAGTGGCAGGCAACCGGCTCGGCACCGCCGAAGTCGAAAGCGCGCTGGTGAGTCATCATGCCGTCGCCGAGGCGGCCGTCATCGGCAAACCCCACAAAACCGTGGGCGAATCCATCAAGGCCTTCATTATTTTGAAACAAGGCGAGATCGAAAGCCCGGCCTTGATTCAATCGATCAAAGATCAAGTGATGAAAGAGCTGGGAAAGATCGGCGTGCCGTCAGAAATCGATATTGTGCAGTCACTCCCCAAGACCCGTTCAGGGAAAATTATGCGGCGCGTCCTGAAGGCCAAGGAACTCGGACAGGACCCAGGGGATATTTCGACGATCGAGGAGTAGCATCAGCAAAGACAGGCCTTGGAGGCCTCAAATCACCAGAATGGAAGAAGACTGAACGTCCATCCACGCCACTAAACGACAAGCCGTTCCGATCCGCCGCCACAAGTGCGGCTGCAGTCCACCCCGCACACCGATGGCTCACCCCCTGGTGAGCTCTCATACACGAGGAGACCATCATGCGAAATCGAAGTCTAATGGGAGGAGTGTTTCTATTTGCTGTACTGAGTCTGGGGATCGCCCTCAGCGGGCCAAGCTATTCTGCAGAACCTGAAAAACCGACAGCAAAATCCAAACCCTCAGCCGCCACAAAGTCAACCGCGAAAAAGGCGCCGGCCACCGGCGCGAAATATCAGAGCGCCGAGACTGCCGGAAAAGCTCCGACCTGCTTCGGCATGGCACCCAGCATCGACAAAGTCAGCCCGGATGAGGGTAAGGCCGGCGACAAGGTGACCATTACGGGAACGAACTTTGGAAACAGCGATTGCCTGCGCAGTGTTTCTTTCGGGCCAGGCCACGCCGCCACATTCAAAATCGAGAGCGACAGCAAGATTTCCGCAACCGTCCCCAGTGGCGGACGCAAAGGCCTGGCGATGCTCACCGTCACAACCGCATCGGGCGAAGTCTCAAAAACGTTTTTGATGAAATAAGCGATTAAGATTGGATCCCCGTTCTTAACCAGGCACAAGGTTGAGAACGGGGCACTAGTCCCGCGCTAGCCCGCACTTTCCAGGAAGCTTTTTGGTTCGGACTCGCAAAGTGGCTTGGCAGGCATATCTATCTAAACACACACCCAGATTTTTCAGGCAGTCCCCGTTTGTCCTTCCCTGCAAGTAGTTAGAGCAAAGAGAAACCTTCTTTGTTTCGCCAATTGTGCCCAACAGTTACAGGAGCAGAGCAGAGCAGCCCCACCGACAGTCGTCCAACGTTGCAATCAAGCGGGCAAGCGAGCGGGTAAAGCCTGCTTGCAAAGGTTCGCGTCGCCTTGATTATTAGGTGCCGACGTGCAACTCATAGCACTTAACTTTGTAGCCATACCGCTTTGCTAGTTGTCTGGATTTCAGATAGTAGCGCCAAGGCACAATCAGAAATTCGATGTCATCGGGCGAGAATTTGAAAACCCGATACGACTTACCGTCACGAATGTAAAAGCAACTCATGCCCGGCCGATGTTCCGAAGTTCCGCCGGCGAATGGAAGAGAATTGAAGGTAAGCCGCCACTCTCGTTGATAGTACGTTACGTAGCTCGAGTGATCTTCATTCTTATACGCATACTCCTGAAGGAATTCACCCACTTCCAGCAAAGCCACGGTTTCATTTTCAGTGAAGGAGTACGGTTCACCATCTTCTTTCCATTCACGATCCTTCTCACTATCCTTCATACGTTCGAGCATACGGGCAACGTGTACGATCTTTTCGAAGTGAGCTCTCGTGGTGTAGTGGACTGGATTCGCCCCGTATTCGATCATTCTGGACTTACTGAATCCAATTCCGAATCTGCCGAATTTCGAGCAATGCTCGCGGCTGTGTCTTAGCGGGATATCCGTAAAGCACACCATCGCAGATTCTTTGCGATAACCTGCGTTGACATGGTTTGGGCAGTAGCTAAGACGCAAAATTTCCTCACTACAAATCGCTCGCAGAATCGCGAAGGCTTCAGCATCACTTTTCTCACGTCCGGTCCAATGGACCAACTCATTGCTAACGTACCCTCTTGATCTCATAGGTGCCTAACAATGTTTTGGCGGATCCGCATAAGAACCGGATCTGCCCATTTCTACCGGGAGGGTATTAAGGGGTCTGATCCCTTTGTATTGTCATGCGCTAGCTAGGCAGCAATCCTGGGTTAGGCAATAGACCATGTCCAGTTTGACCGATAAATAGCGAGTCCTGTTTCCGTCCAGAGAGTCTTCTCCCACATCGGTTGCTTGTTACTACCGCCTAGCTTCGTTTCCTCTGACAGGCGAGCGAACACGGTATCAGTTATCACGGTGGGGTAGGTGGTATCACTCAGGGCCGCCAGCTTGGCGGCATAATTGGCCGCACGGCCCACCCAAACAAGGTCATTGGAGCCTCGGATCCCCGTCCTCGCGACCATAAGCTTGCTCGAATCAATTCCAACCCTCTGTTTGAGCTGAAAGCTGGAATTGGAATAAGCGACCTTTAGTGCAGGGTTAATCACCTGGGACACGGCCCAATTGATTTGCAAGCCTGTACGAGCTGCGTTCGTGTTCTTAGTGTTGCCGAGAAATACGGCCATTACTCTATCCCCGTCGAAGGCCGTGATCTCACCACCGTTGTTCCGAATGATTCGAGAGGCCACGACGAGATAGGCCTTGTATACCTCCGCAGCGAACCAATCCTTATAATTGTTTACGAGGCCAGTGGAATCGGCCAAGTCGGCATAGAGGACTGTACCGTCCAAATCCGCTGCATCATTTCCAAGCTTGATGTTGGAGGTATCCGGAACAACGGTCCCATCTCTTCGCTGCCATTTGGTGGCGAGAATGGCAGCCACCTCTGCCTGAAGCTCTTTAGCTGTTGCCATAGTATTGCAATCCTATCGTGGTCCGGCAGCCTGCACAGCCTGCCATATGGTGTTGCATGGCTTCTTCAAACGTTTGGAAAGGGGAGTCGGGCCACCTTTCGAATATTCGATCATCGTGAGGCCAAGCAAGTCCGAGGGGACACGGATATCGAGCTTCTTTGGCTTAAGAATGTACACTCGCTCACGCCCAAGCGCACCCATTAATAAGCCAATCTCGAACACGATGTTGTCGCGAGGGGATGGTTTCCTCTTTCCTCTCGAAATGGTTACATCGTCCGCCGTCAGGGGAAGGACCGCAAAGTCTGCCTCGTTTGCCAAAGCAACGAGGCTCTCAATGGCAGTCTTTGAAGCTTCGAAGACTCCTTGCGTCCAGAGGCGCGGAATCAGCGGGTGCCTTGAGAGCTGCCTAAGGACCTCTTCTGCACAGGTCAGGGCTTCGGAAGATGACCCAATGAAGACTACAGGCTGGGCGTGGGGTTCTCGTAGGAACTTGCTTCGCTCTCTCAAGCGCCTAGCCACTTCGGCCGCCACCCGGCGCCAGAGAGCGGGATGCCTCTCTGCGATGCTCGAGAATTTCTGCTCGCTCAGCTTCAGCGTAACTGTATCCTCAGTGGCGCGGACGGTTGCACTCCGCTTCATGAGAGGGTCGACAAGCGCCATTTCGCCCACGTGAGTTCCCGCAGCCCTAACCGCCAGTGTTCGACCGTTAACCGTGATAGAAACCTGCCCTGATAGTATCAGGAGGATGTCATTGTCTTGGTCGCCCTGCTTCAGAAGCACGTCGCCAGTTGAATGCCTCTGAATCTCGCCAGCCGCGGCAGCCTTTATGGCTAGCTTACTGTCACCTGAAATTAGTGGCTGGGCGCGAAGGCTCTCTAGTAGCCGCCGTTTGCCAGCGCTGCCACTGAACTTTGGCCATTTCTCGGAGGGGGACCGCTTAGCTGGTCTAGCCACAGCACCTCAATATTGGGAACCACAGTGAGAACCACGACTGCGGTCTAACAATGTTTAGGCCGATCCGCATAAGAGCCGGGTCTGCCTATTTCTGTCCGTATACCGCGCCACTATGGCCCCTTCAAACTTCAGATCAATCCCCGCTTCTGGAGATAGTCTTTGTCGATGACAGGAGTCGGCTTTGGTGCGACTTGTCCACGCTCTTGGAGCAGACGTTCGACGTATTTGCCGATGAGGTCGGATTCGAGATTGACGGGATCGTTGACCTGCTTGAGACCTAACGTCGTCACTTTGGCGGTGTGCGGAATGATGGCGATGGAGAATCCGTGATTGGTGACATCGTTGATCGTGAGGCTGATGCCATCGACAGTGATCGAGCCCTTCACGACGCAGTAGCGCAGAATGTCTTGTGGCGCTTCGATGGTGAAGATCACGGCATTCCCGTCTTGCTGCCGGCTGCGAATCGTGCCGACGCCATCGACGTGCCCGGCGACCAGATGCCCGCCGATACGCTCACTCAGTTTCATGGCCCGTTCAAGATTCACCGGCGTGCCTGCCGTAAGCAGGCCCAGCGTCGTGACTGAGAGCGTCTCAGGAGACACTTCCACCGAAAAACTGCTGTCGCTTTTAGAAATCGCCGTGAGGCAGATTCCGTTCACACTCACACTATCGCCGATCTTGAGATCGCTCATCACGGTCGACGCCAGCAGCGTCATCCTCGTCCCGGCCAGCGTTTTCTCCAACGAAATCACTGCGCCCATTTCTTCGACAATGCCGGTGAACATCAGTCTTTCCTCATGATGATGTGCAACAATCGCTGCTCGCGGCGTCATTATAGCATCGGCTTATCGATTCCTCATCGTTACCCAAAACATCACGGCGGCGGCGACTTGCAGGCTCGCGATGATCGTGAAGGCGCCAGCATAGCTCATATTGGCAATCAGAATGCCGGCCAGCAACGGCCCACTCGCGTGGCCGATGTCGCCGATGGTGCCCTGCATGCCCATCCCGGCACCCAGCGTCTTGAACTCCGAACTATCCGCTACGAAGGCGGATGAGGAGGACGACACGACGGCTTCGCCGAATCCGAATCCGGCAGACAGTAACAGTAGGACGGCAAAGATGGAGACATGCGGCATACAGACGAACGTGGCAGCGCAGATCAAGAGGCCAATGATAATCAGGGGCTGCCGCCCCACCCGATCGGACACGCGCCCCATGATCGGCTTGGAGAAGAAGGATGTGCCGGCCTGGACACTGAACAACAGCCCGACCTCGCCGGGATTCAATCCCACGGTCAGTCCATAGAGCGGAAGGAACGCCATGAGCGCGCCGTTAGCGATCATCTTGGCGCCGTCGGTCGCGCTGGTGATCAGCACCTTGCGGTTCCGCGCCACGATAGCGAATCCCTTCCACATCTCCGCCAGCAGCGGTCGCAGGCCTTTCTGCACTACGCGCGGCGTCGCTACCTCCAGATGCAAACTGTAAAACAACACGATTGCGATACAACCACAGACGCCGGCTGTGATGAATGCCGCATCGAACCCGGCAACATGGGCGAGATATCCGCCGATAAACGGCCCGAGCAACGCCCCCGACTGTGTGCAAGCCGTGTAGGTTCCCAGCGCCGCCCCCCGGCGCTCACGATAGAGTTCCGCGACGGTCGCCAGCGCGGTCGGGGCAAAGATGGCCGTCGCCAACCCGTGCACGAATCGCAACGCCGTTAAGCTATTCAGATCCGTGATGAAGAGATAGAGAAACGGCGGCAGGCCGAAGGCCACAACTCCGATGCGCAGCAGAAATCTCCGGCCATAGATGTCGGACAAGGCGCCGGAAGGCAGTTTGAGCAACACGCCGGTCAAGGTCGACACCGACACGATGAGCCCGATCCGCTCGGGGCCTGCGCCGAGATGCTCGGCGAACAAGGCCAGCACCGGCATACGCACCATGTTGTAGCTGATGAAGCAAAAGATTCCGACGGTACAGAGCAGAAGAAAGCTGCGCGATGACGTCATCGTGATGCCGGCTCCTTTTCATGGATGCTGCCGGTCCGAGGCATACCCGCCAGCGCCTGTTTTAAGAAGGCCACGTCCTCAGACGGCAATGGCGGCGGATCCATGGCCTCAAAGAGGACGCGATCGGGATGCCGCCGCATTTCCGTTCCCAGCCGATTCACTGCATCTACCCCCTTCATCAGCTTGCGAGAGACTGTGCGCCCGACCAGCGGACGCAGCAACGACACAAGTCCGGCCAGCACACGATTGTCCAGTCTGGTGTAGGACACCAGCGTCGTTTCGACGGCCTCCTGCCCGGCCGCATCGTTTACTGTCTCCATGCTGAGCATCACGACGGCCTTGCCGGTTACGTGCGGCAACAGCGTACTGTGATGTGCCCCTTCCAGATAATACAGACGATGCCGTGAATCTTGATAGACCAGCTCGACCAATCCCACCGTCCCTTCGCCGTCATCTCCCCAATAGCGGCCGGGCCCCCGCGTCTCGGCCTTATACAGCCCTAAATCAAGCCGGTTCACGAGCGCGGCCGCGAGCGGCGGACGATCCAACAAGTACAGGTAGACCGATTCCTGCAATGGCGTCTGAATCGGCCCGACTTTATTGGCAGTGGTAAACCCATCGATGATCGGCTGAAGACGGCAGACCCACGCCGCATCGATACGCTCGACAGGAAACGTGACGCCGGCATGTTGCGGAGCGATGTGACAGGATTCCGCTTGCGCGCGCGTCGGCAGCAAGCTCGCGAGCACAAGCGCGACGCAAATTCCAATGACAGCGACCCTGCTCATGGCGCAGGGTTCGACACCTGAATGGCCAGCTGCACCGTAAAGAGCTGCCGGGAATCTTTACGCGCCCGCGCCTGCCGTAGGAGCGTCTCGACCGTCGACGTCACCATGCCTTCGAACGAGACCTGCTTGTTCGTCACGACCGTGACCGGCTTGGAGACATCCACCAGTTGATCGTTCAGAAACAGCGTATAGCGTTGGACGAGCCCTGTCTCAACTTCGATGCGATTGGGCGCGGCCACGGAAACATCAAGCCGGGCGTAGCGTTTTTTCCTGGTCAACTCATCGCGCTTGGACACCAAATCGTCCGCAAAGGCAGCGATCGGATCAGTGGCATCAATCCGCACCCAACCGAACGGTTGAAAGTGGCTGGCCTCGCGGATCACCGTCAGCGCTGTCGGCACGGGGGTTCGATGCTGGGCATTGAACCAGCTCACCAGATCGGGTAACTCCTCACGAGGAAAGAAATGACCGCCGGCCATGGGATGTTCGCGCTCATGCTCACGATAGATATGCGGATAGCCGATCGCCGCCAGCTCACGCGAGATCGTCCGGCTCAATTCCACCGGCATGACCTGATCTTTCGCGCCATGAATGATGTAGACCGGCGTGGTCCGCAGATTGGCAAGGAACGGCAGGAGAACACTGTCGAGACCGCTCGCCATTGGAGCCAGACCGGCGAAGCGCTGGGCATGGTGCATGCCGATCAACCAGGTTCCGATCCCGCCGTTCGACATGCCCGTCAGAAACACCCGGTCCGGATCGACGTGATACTGCGCCTGCACTCGCTCGATAACGGCAAGCACGAGATCTTCCGCCTGTCTGGTAAACCAGGCGCCTGAGGGATAGGTCGGACAGACCAGGAGATAGTCATCGCCTAAGCGATGCTGCCATCGCTCAAGATACGCGTCGCCGGAAAAGCCCGCCCCGTGCAGACAGACCACCAGCCCATACCCCTTGCCGGGCTGATACGTCAGTGGAACCGAGAGCGCATAGTGGTAGGTCCGTTCGCGCACCACGATCTGTTCATCCGCCATGGTTCCAACCGGCATGGCCGGATAGGTTCGCCCGGTCTGGATAGCGCGGCTGACCTGGTCGATCGTCGTGTCAGGATTGGCGAGTAGTCGTTGCAGCATCACTTCCGCCTTCGTGCTATCCGCTTCGTCGAGATATGCAAAGATGTCGGCTGCGAGAGGCTGACTCGCGGGCTGAGGCTCAGCAAACCCTACCGACGCTCCCCCTGCCGCAAGACAACACCAGACCAGCAGAAGACACACAGACCGTATCGCACGTCTGATCGTAGAGGAATTCGTCATGGCTGCATCATAGGTCGCCTTCGGATATCAAATGGGTCACGCATCCTCTGTGGCCTCAGCTTGTGGACAGGCCATCCCTCGGCCTCTTCTCACGAAGGAGTGAACGCTGATCGCTGCAAAATCACCATCTCTTCCGGTTCCTCCCCTTTGTAAGGGGAGGCAAGGAGGGGTAGAGTTTCTTGGGTTGCGACGCCGTACGACCTCACCTGCCCGCACGGCAGCCGGAAGACTCGACCTCCCCTCGCCCCTCCTTACGAAGGAGGGGGAGAAGCTGGAATGGCCCTCACACGAAACTCGGAAGCACCCCTTAGACATCGCCTTCGACGACGACATCCGTTCCGAGCACCCTGGTACGCACCTGTTTCAATTTCCAGGCATCAGCCAGCCGACGCGGACTCGCGCCTCCGATGACGCCCTTTGATTGCGTCCCACCCAAGAGAGTCGGCGCTACATACAGCTGAACATGATTCACCAGCTTGGATCTGAGGAACGCGGCATTCAACTCTCCGCCCCCCTCGACCATCACCGATACCATCCCGCGCTGTCCCAAGACAGTCAGGAGATGCTTGAGTGATACGCGTCCACCCGGACTCGGCAGCACCAGTACTTCGATGCCCTGTCGCTCTAGTGCCCGGCGTCGGGCTTGCGGTGCAGCCTTCGTCGTCGCGATGATCGTCTTCGAACTCGACTGTTGTGTGAGAATTTTCGCTGAGCGCGCGATACGCAAAGAGCTATCGACCACCATCCTCGTCGGCTGGGTCGCAGCCAGGGCCGTGAGACCAGGCGGTCTGCGCGCCGTCAAGGACGGGTTATCGTTCAGCACTGTGCCGATCCCCACAATCACGGCATCCACCGAACTGCGCAGCCGGTGAACCTCCTGCCGCGATTGCAATCCCGTAATCCACTTGGACTCCCCGCGCGCCGTCGCGATCTGCCCATCCAAGGTCATTCCCGCCTTGAGCGTCACGTAGGGTCGCTTGCTGACAATCCAGTGGCAATAGGCCCGATTCAGCGCCTCCGCATCCGGTCTTGCCACGCCGACCGTGACGGACAGCCCGGCACGACGTAGTTGCGCAATGCCTTTCCCGCTGACCGCCGGATTGGGGTCGCGCATGGCGACCACAACGCGATGCACGCCGGATTGAATCACCGCCGGCACGCAAGGAGGGGTGCGTTTCTTCAGATGGCTGCAGGGTTCAAGCGTCACGTAGAGCGTGGCGCCGCGCGCCAGAGATCCGGCCTGTCGAAGCGCGAGCACTTCGGCATGGGGCTGGCCCGCCGCGTGATGATAGGCTTGGCCGACAATACGGCCGTTGGAGACGACGATGGCCCCAACCATCGGGTTGGGGCTGGTCTTACCGAGGCCCTTCGCCGCAAGGCGAAGGGCCAGCGTCATATAGTGGAGATCGTGCGTGCGGACGGTCACCGTTTCTTGCGGGTGGTTGAAGACGAACGGCGCGATGCCTTTGTGGCCTTCACAGCCTTCTTCACGGCCTTCGCCGGTTTGGTCGACTTGGTACGACGCGCGGCCTTCACGACGGTGACGGCTTTTGCCCGCGCCGGAATGGCTTTCTTCACCGTGGCTTTCGCATCGCCTTCGGCAATCGCCGCCTGAGCCGCCGCCAGCCGAGCAATGGCCACGCGAAACGGCGAACAACTCACATAGTCCAACCCGAGCTGATGGCAGAACTCGACGGAACTCGGATCGCCGCCGTGTTCGCCGCAGATCCCGAGCTTGATCCCCGGCCGTGACTTGCGCCCGCCGCTGATCGCCGTCTTCATCAACGACCCCACCCCCTCACGATCAAGCGTGGCAAACGGATCCGCATCCATGATCTTCACGGTTCGATAGTAGTCGATGAACTTCGCGGCATCGTCGCGGGAGAATCCGAAGGTCGTCTGGGTAAGATCGTTCGTCCCGAACGAGAAGAACTCAGCCTCTTCCGCAATCCGTTCGGCGGTCACGGCGGCGCGAGGTAATTCGATCATGGTCCCGACGAGATACGACAGCTTTACATTGAATCGCTTCATGGTCTCTTGCGCGACTTCGCGGATAAGATCCTTCTGCGACTTCATTTCCGCCACCATGCCCACCAACGGAATCATGATCTCCGGAACGATTTTCTTGCCTTCCTTGGCCAGCTCACAGGCCGCCTCGATAATGGCGCGCGCCTGCATGCGCGTGATCTCCGGCATCGTAATGCCGAGCCGGCAGCCGCGCAGCCCCAGCATCGGATTGAATTCATGCAACTCTTCGACGCGAGCGAGCAAGCGCCGCTGTTCCTCCAGCTTCGCCCCGTCCTTGCCGGTCAATTCCAGCTGGGCGATTTCCACCATCAGCTCTTCACGCTTCGGCAAGAACTCATGCAGCGGCGGATCAAGCAAGCGAATGGTGACCGGGAATCCCTCCATCTCACGATAGAGGCCGATGAAGTCTTGCTTCTGCAGCGGCAACAACTGCTCCAGATACTTTTCCCGATCTTCTTTCGTCCGGGCCAAAATCATCTTCTGCATGATCGAAATACGGTCTTCGGCGAAGAACATATGTTCCGTGCGGCAGAGTCCGATCCCCTCGGCTCCGAATCCCCGGGCAATCTTGGCTTGATCCGGCACGTCGGCATTCGCCCGCACCTTCATCGTCCGCACACTGTCCGCCCAGGAAAGAATCGTCGAGAACAGCTGATACTTCTGCGACTTCTTCGCATCCAGCTTTCCCTGCACCACCTGAATGATCTCGGATTCCATGACGGGAATATCGCCGTCATAGACATTGCCGGTGGAACCGTTCACCGACAGATAGTCGCCTTCACGAAACACTTTCGAACCGATGCGCACCGATTGATTGTCGATGACTTCGACGGCTTCGCATCCGGCCACGCACACTTTGCCCATCTGTCGCGCCACGACCGCCGCATGCGAGGTCATCCCGCCGCGCGCCGTCACAAACCCAGTCGCGGCGTTCATGCCATGAATATCGTCGGGACTGGTTTCGTCACGGACCAACACGACCCGCTGCCCGGCCGCCTTCATCTCAACAGCGCGATCCGGCGTCAACGCAATCTTTCCCGCCGCCGCACCGGGACCGGCCGGCAGGCCCTTGCCCAACGGAGTCGAACCCGCTTCAGCCTGGGTATCGAAGATCGGATAGAGATACTGCGCAAGCTGATCCGGACCGACTCGCTGCACCGCCTCGCGCTTGGTGATCAAACCCTCTTTAACCATCTCGACGGCGATCCGCACGGCGGAAATGCCGGTCCGTTTCCCAACGCGCGTCTGCAACATATAGAGCTTGCCCTCCTGGATCGTAAATTCCAGGTCGAGCATGTCGCGGTAATGCTTCTCTAACCGCTTATAGGTATGTTCCAATTCTTTGTAGGCAGGAGGCACCGTCCGGCCGAGTTCCGTGACCGGCAACGGCGTCCGGATTCCAGCCACCACATCTTCGCCTTGCGCATTCATCAGGCACTCACCGAAGAACTTCCGCTCACCCGTGTTGGGGTCGCGCGTAAACGCTACGCCGGTGCCGCTGGTGTCGCCCATGTTCCCGAAGACCATGGCCACGACGTTGATCGCCGTGCCCCAATGATCCGGAATACCGTTCAACCGACGGTACGTGATGGCACGCGCGCCGTTCCAGGAGGAAAACACCGCGTCGATCGCCAGCTTCAGCTGTTCATTCGGATCGTCCGGAAACCCTTTGCCTGTCTCTTCCTTGACCAGCGACTTAAAGCGCTCCACGAGATCGCGCAACGCGCGCGCATCGAGCTGTGTCTCGTGCTTCACACCCATTTCTTCTTTTTTGTGATTCAGAATCGCTTCGAAATGTTCGCGCGGCACACCCATGACGATACTGCCGAACATCGTGATGAACCGGCGATAGCTGTCCTGCGCGAACCGTTCGTTCTTCGTCTTGGCCGCCAGACCTTCGACCGTTTTGAGCGTCAGGCCGACGTTGAGCACGGTATCCATCATCCCCGGCATCGACGCGCGCGCACCGGAACGCACGGAGACCAGCAGGGGCCGCTCCGGGTCGCCGAATCCCATGCCCATCGACCGCTCCACGCGCTTGAGCGACGCCAACGCCGTCTCCCACATCCCGGGCGGATACTTCTTCCCCAGCTTGTAGTACTCGACACAGGCCTCTGTGGTAATGGTGAATCCCGGAGGCACGGAAATGCCCAGGTTGGTCATCTCGGCCAGACCCGCGCCTTTGCCGCCCAGCAATTCTTTCATGTTGGACGTGCCTTCTGCCTTGCCATCTCCGAAGTAGTACACGTATTTCTTTGCCACGCCTGCTCTCCTTTGCGATCGACCACTGAACCTAGACGACTGGTCTGTCTGCAGCCAACTCAAGTTGCAACCGATACCGATTGACCAGATACCGCCGCATCAACATCCCGAAAGCGATGACCGCCGCGACAAATCCGACAAATCCCATGAGACGATAATCGGCTTTGATGCCCTGGTCCACATAATAGCGCCCATCGGAACCCTGCCGTACTTTGGTGTTTTTGTCCAGCACATGAGGCCTGCCTGTCGGATCCGAGAGATTGATCCATTCGGAGCAGAGACGGATGGGCTCAGTCGATCCGGCGAGACGCTGCCAACTGAGACGCAGGCACACGTCATTTTGAGGATTAAACTGATCCTGTGTGTTGACCAACTCATCCAGGTTGACGCCGCTCGCCCACATGCCGAACAGGAAAATCCCGTTGCATAGTACGATCAGGACAATCGTGATGACCCGCGCATACCGCTGCACACGGGTGGAACGCAGCGCAGCATTCCCCGGTGCGGACAGGTCAACCTGCGATGGGAAATCCTGCACCATAAGGCCATGCCTCAACTAACTCCCTTGTACCACAATCTGGGAAAAGTCCGCGAACGACATGAAGAGCTCATCCACCCCCTTCAAGAGCGAGAGCCGATTGCTGCGCACGGCTTTGTCGTCGGCGTTCACCATCACCGCGGCAAAGAAGGCGTCGATAGCCGGCTTCAGACACACCAGCGATTCCAGCGCCCTGCCGTAGTCGCTCGCCTGCATCGAACTCTCCATTCGGCCTCGCTCTTCGGAAACCGCCTTATGAAGGGCGGACTCAGCGGCGTCTTGAAAGACTGTTGAGACGACCGGCTGACGATCCCACTGCTCTTTTTCAACCAGCCGATGGGCGCGCTTGAATCCCACGATCAACGGATCGAACTCCGGTCGGCTGGTCACCGCCTGCAACGCCTGCATTTTGGCCAGGAGATCTCGCAGATCGAATGACTGACGATCGGTCACACTCACGACGGCATTCACGACATCATCCCTCAACCCATGGACGGTACGGGCGTAGTGACGGACGCGTTCGAACGCGAAGTCGACCAGCCGCTGCTGGCCATCGCCCGGCGCTGAACCAGCCTTGATTCCCGCCGCCGCCACAATGGCCCGCGCTTCGCTGATCGCACGGCCCAGGTTCAATCGAACGCCGCCTTCCAAGAGAATGCGCACCACTGCCGTGGCATGACGACGCAACGCAAAGGGATCTTCGGAGCCGGTCGGCACCATGCCGACATGAAAAAACGACGCGAGGCTGTCCAAACGATCGGCCAGCGATAAGACCTGCCCTTCGATGGATTCTGGAATGGCGCCCTCCATCGACTGGGGTCGATAGTGCTGAAGAATCGCCTGGCACACCGCCGGCGCTTCCCCGTCGTGCCGCGCATAATACCCGCCCATCACGCCCTGCAATTCGGGAAACTCTCCGACGATACCGGTCAACAGATCAGCCTTGCACAACGCGCCCGCCCGCTCGCAGCCCTTCACCACAGAGTCGTCCAGACCGGCCAGTCGAGCAAGCGAAGCCGCCAGCGCGGCGATACGCGCCTGCTTCTGCCCCATGGTCCCGATTTTCTGATGAAAGGTCACTCCGTCGAGTTTGCCAACCCGATCTTCCAGCTTAATCGTCCGGTCATTGTCATAGAAGAACTTGGCATCGGCCAATCGCGCCGCCAACACCCGTTCATTGCCTTCACGGATGAGGCTCATGTCCTTGACTCGATTGTTGGCCACCGCAATGAAATGCGCCACCAGCTTCCCGGCCGTCTTGTGACGAAGCGAGAAAAACCCCTGGTGCTCTTTCATCGAGGTGATCAGAATCTCTTCCGGGACGTCTAGATACAGGTCCTTAAACGACCCGATGATGGCGCACGGCCATTCCGTCGTATACACGGCCTGATCGAGCAACGCGTCATCTTGATTGAGCACAAATCCCGTTTTCTCGCACAATGTCGCAACTTGCTCAGAGATAATCGCTCGGCGGCACCCAGGATCAGGAATGACGCCTTCTTTCGCCAGCGCCTTCACATACGTCGCGCTATCCCGAACGACCACCCCGTGCTTCGCGCCCAGCACCCGATGGCCCCGAGTCCGGTTCCCCGCCTTGATTCCTGCGGCCTCAATCGGAAGGACCGTACCGCCGAAGAGGGCAACCAGCCATCGTACCGGCCGGGCAAAGCGCACGCCCGCGTCGTTCCACTTCATGGCCTTCGGGAAAGTCAGCTTGCCCACCAGTTGCGGCAAGAGTTCCATCAGGACGACTTTGGATGGACGCCCATCCTCGCGCTTCACCGCAAAGAGATACTCGCCTTTCGGCGTCTGCCGAACTTCCAAATCCTGAATCGCCACACCCTGCCCGGCGGCGAAGCCGACTGCGGCTCTGGTCGGTTGCCCCGCCTGATCGAACGCGACGGCCTTTGACGGCCCCATGGCCTCCTTCATGACGGAAGCTTGTTGCGTGAGCAGTCCTTCGACCACCAGCGTCAACCGTCGAGGAGTTCCAAGTGTGCGGACAGCCTGAAACGTCAGTCGCTGTTCTGAGAGTAACTGCTCGGCGGACTCTTTTAAGCGGGCCAGTGCGGGGCTGATAAATTGATAGGGCAGTTCTTCAACACCGATCTCCAGCAGCAACTCTGCGGTTGCCGGAGCAGACCGCCCGCTACTCTTCTTCGTGGATCCCGTGACGCGAGATGGTTTCTGAGCTTTCGGCATAGACAATTTCTCAAACAGTTAAGATCGCGTGCGACTGGTGCGTTGAATCCCCGGCGCTGTCGCACGAGCCATGAGGGGGTGCCCCATGGCAGCCCGTTCTTCGATGTACCGTTCCGCGCATTGCCGGGCCAGCGCGCGCACCCGTGCGATGTAACCGGTCCGCTCCGCCACGCTGATCGCGCCGCGCGCGTCGAGCATGTTGAATACATGCGATGACTTGATGCAGTAATCGTAGGCTGGCAACGTCAAGCGCTTCTCGGTCTGCGCAAGCAACCGCTTACACTCGGCCTCGTGCGCTTGAAACGCTTGCATCAACATCGTCACATCGCCTTCTTCAAAGTTGTAGCGAGAGCCCTGCACTTCGGTCTCGTGATGGATATCGCCGTACTTGATCTGATCGGTCCAGGCCAGGTCATAGACGTTGTTCACCTGCTGCAGATACATAGCGATGCGTTCCGTGCCGTAGGTGATCTCGCCCGTAATGGGCGCCAGCTCGATCCCGCCGATTTCTTGGAAATAGGTGAACTGGGTAATCTCCATCCCATCCAAGCGGACTTCCCACCCCAACCCCCAGGCCCCGAGCGTGGGGGACTCCCAGTCATCTTGGATAAATCGGATGTCGTGCTGTTTGGGATTGATGCCTAATTGAGCGAGACTCTCAAGATACAATTCTTGGATATCGTCGGGAGCCGGCTTCAGCACCACCTGGTACTGATAGTAATGCTGCATGCGGTTGGGATTTTCCCCGTAGCGGCCATCCGTAGGGCGACGGCAGGGTTGCGGATAGGCAGCCCGCCAAGGTTCCGGACCGAGGGAACGCAGAAAGGTGGCCGGATGAAAGGTTCCGGCCCCCATTTCCATATCGTACGGCTGCTGAATGACGCAGCCTCGATCCGCCCAAAACCTGCTTAACGTCAGAATGAGGTCCTGATAATTCACGCGAGGTCCAATGATTGATTCTAGAGAAGACTCATCAGTTGCTGCCTGAGAAAAATAGCGTGCCAAGCTAACAAGAATGCTTTCATGCTGTCAAGCAACATTCCCTCATGGATCAAAGAGTTGCATCGTATTTCTGAGAGAGAAACGAACCGAGGTATCGAGTCAACATTTGAATAGCTTCTCAAGCGTACGAGGCACGAGGAGCTTGACGAATCTGATCGGCCTCCATTACTGTGGCTAAACTTGACTAAGTCAATTCATTTTAGAAAGACACTGCGTGAAGCTGTCCAAGAAAAGCGAATACGGACTCCGAGCGCTGATTGAGCTCACGCTTGCTTACGAACAAGCGACACTACAGCGCCATCAAATTGCCAAGCGCCAGCACATTCCGATCGAGTTTTTAGAACAAATCCTTCTGGCATTGAAGCGGGCGGGATTACTGGCCAGCCGACGCGGTCTCAAGGGAGGCTATACCCTTATCAAGCCCCCTGGAGAGATCACCGTCGGTCAAGTGATCCGCATCCTGGATGGTCCTCTTGCCCCGATCGGCTGTGTGAGCAAAACAGCCTATCAAAAGTGCCGGGATTGCCCCTACACGGACAAAGCCGAATGCCCGGTCCAGCATGTGATGGGACCGGTTCGCGATGCAATTGCCGGCATCCTCGATCATTGTACGCTCAACGATTTTGCAGCAAGCCATCGCAGAGGATAACCATGGATCTGATCGTCCTCATTCTCATTACCTTCGTCGCCGCCACCGTCAACGGCGCGATAGGCTACGGCTTCTCCTCGATTACCATGCCGGTTGCCCTACTCTTCTATACCAATCGTATTTTGAATCCCGCCATGGTACTCGTCGAGCTAGTTCTGAATAGCTATGTCCTCTTTCTCAATCGGCAAAACATCCCCAATATTTTCCGGCGTGTCGTGCCCATCCTGATTGGCCTCGCCATGGGCGTCGCCATCGGCAGCTACATCCTCTCGCTGGTGCAACCGGCGTGGGTAAAATTCGTCACCTACTTCATGCTGCTCCCATTGATTTTGCTGCAAGCCGCCGGCATCCGCAAACCGATCAAAGCTGAAAAAGCCATCGGTGTCCCCTTCGGGGTCGGCATCGGCACGCTCTATTCCGTCACGACCATTTCCGGCCCTCCGCTGGCGCTCCTCTTCAATAATCAGGGATATGAAAAACAGGATTTTCGCGCGGCGTTGGGCGTGATCCGAGTGGCTGAAGCGACGTTGACCGCCATCGCCTACGGCATCATCGGGTTTTACAGCGTTGAGAGCATGAAGGTCATGCCTTACATCGTGCCCAGCGTCTTACTGGGCATTCCGCTCGGCGCATTCTTGATCCGCTGGATGGATCCTGAAACATTCCGGCGGCTCTGCATGAGCTTTGATGCCGTCGTCGTCGGATTCGGACTGTCACGAGTGCTGGTCGAACTGAATCTCGCAAGCTCCTTCACCACCTACAGCATTCTTTCGATCGTCGTTCTGCTCAATGCATTTCTCCTGTACCGCTATTTTCGAAGCCGCGCAGCTCCGTGAATCTTCCATTGCCTCGAATCAAGATCCTACCGACTTCTTAAGACCTCAACCGTTCGCATTCAGTCAGGTCGTCACACCTCAATCCAGAAAAATACATGCAGAAAGTGAAGGGATACGCCTACACTCTCTGCAGGATACATGTCATTAAAATCCGTTACGCCACTCACATACCTGAAGGGTAAACCATACTGATCTTGCTATGCACACAAGAGATTGCATTCAAAATATCAATGAGACGCTTGAGATAGAGATCAATTTATTCTTGGCCTATGTTTTGCTTAAAGCACTTCCATCAACACGGAAGTAGGCAATAATGATCCTCTTCATATTACTCATCATGGCGGCTGTGGCGTTGAGTGCTAGCTCAACGCCTCTGACGAACAGCCCGCGCCGTTCGACATTCTGAGGTTGTAGTTCTCGCCTTCAATTTCAAGCAGAAAGAAACCTATTACATGAGAGATGAATCGAGAAACCCATCCATGCGTATTTTGCCCACCAGCATTTTATTGACCATCTGCGCACTACTCACCGGCTGTGGCGGCGGCGGGGAAGGATCCCCCACGGTCTCATCGTCCTCAAGCGCAGCACTTCCGACTGCCTCGCTTGCGTGGAACCCAATACAGGATTCGTCGATAATCGGGTACTACGTCCACTACGGACGACAATCTCCCGGGCAGGCGGGCTCCTGCTCGTATGAATCGGCCCAATTTGTCGAATCGCCGAGTGCTACGATTTCCAACCTACAGCCCAACACTCGCTACTTCTTTACGGTCAGTTCCTACAATGGCCTCGAGAGCAACTGTTCTAGCGAAGTCTCGACCGTGACACCCTCTTCTCAGGCCTAGCCAAAACCATCCGTCCATAGGTTGATTCACGCCGTTCTTGCTGGAGCCCTCCGAGCCTCAAGCAAGAACGGCGTGGGGCTCTTCATTGACTCCCTTCCATCGTTTTGTTAGCCTCAAGTCCCGCCGCGTTCCTGCCGATCTCTGACGTAGAGAAGCATGTGCCGGCAACCGACTACGCGTTCAATTTCAGAAAGGAGTTCCGATGGCCAGTGCAGCCCTGTCCCAAGAGTCCCTCTATGCCCTCCAGAACAAGGCCACGCAACTCCGGATCGAAAGTGTTCGAGCCACATCTGAAGCGGCCAGCGGCCATCCATCCAGCTGCTGCTCCGCCGCCGACATCGTGGCGACACTCTTCTTCTCGGTCATGCGCTACGATCCGAAGAACCCCAAAGCCCTGAACAGTGATCGATTCATCCTGTCAAAAGGCCATGCCGCGCCCTTGCTCTACGCAGCCTGGGCCGAAGCGGGATTGTTTCCCAAGAGCGACCTCTTGAAGTTACGAACATTGGCATCGGACCTCGAAGGTCACCCAACGCCTCGCCTGCCATTCGTCGACATGGCCACCGGATCGCTCGGGCAAGGACTCCCCGTTGGAATCGGCATTGCCCTCAACGCGAAATCTATCGATAAACTGGACCACCGGACCTACGTCCTGATGGGCGATGGCGAATCCGTCGAAGGATCAAACTGGGAAGCGGCTGAAGTGGCCCGGCAATACAACTTGGACAATCTCTGCGCCATCATTGATGTGAACCGGCTTGGACAAAGCGATCCCACCATGTTGCAACACAATATGGAAGGCTATCGCGCACGCTGGTCAGGATTCGGCTGGCATGCCATCGTCGTCGACGGTCATGACATTGCCGCGCTCGTTGCCGCCTTCGATGAGGCTGCCCGCACAAAAGGGAAGCCAACCGTCTTGCTGGCGAAGACGTTCAAGGGGCACGGCCTTTCCTTCATGGAAGACAGTCCCAATTGGCATGGGAAGCCGGTCCCCAAAGGAGAAGAGACTCAAAAGGCGATCGATGAATTGACCAAGCAGTTGAAACCCGGCAACGGGACCGTGCACATCAACCCGCCCGCCGCGGCCACACTCCCACCGGCGACAAAAACTGCGCTTCCGCCTTCACCCTATAAAGTTGGCGACGCCGCCGCCACACGCGAAGCCTTTGGCGTGGCCTTCGAAGCATTGGGCAGCGCAAACTCTTCTGTCGTCGGCCTGGATGCAGACGTTAAAAACTCTACCTATACGGACAAGTTCGGCAAGAAGTTTCCGAATCGATTCCTTGAAAACTTCATCGCCGAGCAGAACATGGTGGGTGCGGCTGCTGGGTTCGCCGCCTGCGGAAAAGTTCCCTTCGTCGCCACCTTTGCCGCCTTCTTTACGCGCGCCTACGACTTCATTCGGATGGCCGCCATCAGTCAATCCAACATCAAGCTGGTCGGCACCCACGTCGGTGTCAGCATCGGCGAAGACGGCCCGTCGCAAATGGGGCTTGAAGATATTGCCATGATGGCGGCACAGCCCGGCGTCATTGTGCTCTATCCATCGGATGCGACCTGCACCTATCGACTCGTCGAAGCCGCCGCCAACCACAAAGGGATGGTCTACATCCGTGCCGGACGCCCGAAATCCACGGTACTCTATGGACCGGAAGAAACCTTTCCTATCGGAGGCAGTAAAGTCATCCGCCAAAGCGCTGACGATGCCCTCACGATCGTGGCCGCCGGCGTGACATTGTTTGAAGCCCTCAAAGCCTACGATCAATTGAAAGCTGCAGGCATCGCCGTGCGCGTCATCGACCTCTACAGCATCGCGCCCATCGACCAGGCCACCCTCATCGCCAGTGCGCGCGCCACTCACGGACGTCTCCTCACCGTAGAAGACCACTACGCCCACGGCGGGCTCGGCGATGCCGTCCTGAGCGCAGTCAGCGCGGAAGGCGTGAAGGTCCATAAGCTCGCCGTCCGAGTGATTCCCCATAGCGGCAAGCCCGATGAACTCGTCGATCATTTTGGCATCGGAGCGCGATCCATTGTCGAAGCGACCAGACAAATCATCAAGTAATCGGTTGAGCTCATCGCCCTCGGATGAGCTCAACCATATCCCTCTGCTCAAGATTCTCTCCAGCACAGACCGCCAGCGCGTGCTTCAGGACTTGACCGAGCAGCACTACACCAAACGCGACGTCATTTTTCGTGAAGGTGATCCCACCGAATTCTTTCACATCGTGAAAGAAGGCACGGTCAAGTGCGTCAAATCGAGCCCGGAAGGGAAAGAGTGCACGCTCAAAATGCTGATGCCCGGCGATCTCTTTTGCTGCGACGCCGCCGCCTTCGAGGGAGCCCTGCATCCGGGCACGGCTCAGCCGATGGGCGACGTCAGCATCCTGCGCATGAACAAAAAGTCCTACTTCGACATGCTGCGCCGCAATCCCGAAGCCGCCATTGAAGTCATTAAGCACCTCGGCAACCGCCTCAACGAAGCCCAGGAGAAAGCCAAGGTCCTGGCTCTCGACCGGGCCGACCAACGCCTCGCCTCGCTCCTGGTGGACCTGGCAACCAAGAACGGCGTGAAAGATCCGAACGGCATCATACTGCCGATGCGACTGACCCGTCAGGACATGGCCAATATGGTCGGCACGACGACCGAAACCGCCATTCGCATCATGGGTCGATTCAAACGCGATCGTCTCGTGTCCGGAACGGCAACCCGCCTCATCATCCGCGACCTCGCCGGCCTCAAGGCCCTCGCTTCCGCCTGATTACCCCAAGATTCGCCCGCTCAGTATATTTTCAAAACATGATGTACGTCATATTCTTTTGACTGCACACTCCGTATCCTCACGCACATAGTCGACGTGGACCTGAACCCTTCACAACAAGGACCATCAGCACAATCGCCGGCAGGAGTTCGACCAACCATTCAGAGAGGAGTTTCCAATGATGACAAGAGAATCCCAACGGGTCATGATGCTCGCAGGAGCCGCGGCGATTGCGCTCGCCGGATTGCTGGGACACACGTCCCCCGCATCCGCGAAGACCCATGACATCCACATGACTGCCGTGGAGTCCGACATCGTCATCGATGGCGGAGGCGAGAAGTACGCGGCCTGGACCTTCAACGGCACAATGCCGGGACCGGTCGTCCGCGTGACCGAAGGCGATACGATCAATTTTACCCTGACCAATCCCGCCACGAATAAGAACCCGCACGCCATGGACTTCCATGCGGCGGAGATCGACTTCTTGAAGAACTACAAGGCCATCAATGCCGGCGAAACGATCAGCTACACCTTCGTCGCCAAGAAGCCCGGTATTTTCTTCTATCACTGCGGCGCACCGCCGATGATCCAACACATCGCCCGCGGCATGTTCGGCGCCATCATCGTCGATCCGAAAGACGCATCGGTCTGGCCTAAGGCGGATCGTGAATACGTGCTGATCCAATCCGAGTTCTTCAAGAACCCCGGTGATGTGCAAGCGATGTTCGACCGGAAGTTCGACGGCATGATGTTCAACGGCGGCATCTTCAAATATCACCCCTTCGTCACCGGCGGCGGCAAGCTCGACGCCAAGCCGGGCGAACGCGTGCGTGTCTATTTCGTGAATGCCGGTCCGAACGAGTTCTCATCATTCCACCCGATCGGCGAAATCTGGGACAACGTCTATGAGAGCGGCAATCCGGCCAACAAGCTGACCGGCGTGCAGACCTATGTGGTGGGACCGGGCAGCGCCGCGACGTTCGACGTCGTCGTGGAATCAGCCGGTGCCTATCCGCTGGTCACCCACTCCCTGACCGGCGCGCTCCGCGGCGCCATCGCCGTCCTCTTGGCATCCCCCGACGCCAAGCCCTCGACGAACTTGATGCCTATGGTTCCCTGGGAACTCCCGGCAAAGAAGTAATTCTGCTCTCGCTCCGGCTGGTCTTTTGACCAGCCGGAGCGTATCATCCCTCCTCCATCACTCACGAGAAACGCATGCCGAACAGACTCACTATCCTGCTCATTGGTCTCAGCCTCCTCCTTTCCGCACACGAGACAGCTCAAGCTGAATCGGCACACGATCGCGTCGCGCTGATGCTAAGCGGCCTTGACTGCCCTTCAGTACAGAAGGCAATGACCTCCACTCTTCGGCAGCAGACCGGCATACTCCATGTGGACACAGAACTGATGCCGGACCATGTGCTAGTCGACATTGTTCGCCAAGAACTGACCGAAGAAGCGGTTGCCATCATCGCAAATACAGCCATGCGCGGGAGTCAGTGCCGGGTGGAGATCATGAAATCCTGCATCACAGCAGGGTTGCCCGCCCAGGACATCGATTCACCACAATTGGCCGATGGGTCGGCTCATACTCACTGACGGTTATGCTATGCCGGCACATATTCGACGGGCCCCATCAGCCGGCTTACGACTCCACCTCTTTCTCTGGGTAATCGCACTGACACTCTTCGATCCCCTTTCGGCATCGGCGCAAGAGGCGTTACTCGAAATCCTACCCATACGGCCGTTCAACTTTGATGTCGCCCTGCGCCAGCAAACCTTCGCCCCGAACGATCGGGAAGTGACGCTGCAGGCCGGGATCACGGCACTACGATACGGCGACGGAGAAATACGGGCCGGGTATCAGTATTTCAGCGTCCATACCGACGACTTCAAGACCGATCAACATGCGCTATTTCTCAATCCGCGTTGGAATAACGTCCTAGACCTTTTCAACTTTCCGGCCTCGATGCCGATCGGCCGAATGCTCAAACATCTTTTTTTCGGTCCCCTTGAAGATCGCGCCGTTCCTTACGTAGGCGCACTGCTCGGCACCGTCATCTCAGGACAAGGACGCACCTCACCGGGCTTGCTCTACGGCGGGCAAACCGGCGTGCGCTTTCCCGTGGCGCGGGGAATCTCGCTCGACCTGAGCCTGCAATTTACGCAATACGATGTCAATTTCCGCGGAGAGTCGGGACAATCGCAACAATGGCTGTTTCTAACCGGGTTCCGATATTGAGCCGCTTCCTGCGGACGATCCGCCGTACGGCCGGCTTCCGCCCTAAGTGGAAGCCGGTGCTATCGGCCATCGCTCTGCACGGCCTGTTTTTCTTGCTACCCGGTTGCGGACTGCTGTTTGATGCCGTTCAACAGATCTACCCCGTCACAACCGACGAAATAGATACGATCTGCCGGCGGCAGCAGGTCCAGGTCGGCATGGCAGTCGAGCCTTTCCGGCCGTTCGTGTTCCCCGCCATCTGGACCGATGAAGGCGCCCGAGTCACAGGACTCGATACTGAACTGGTGCGTGCCGTGAGCGATGCGCTGACCGCTCATTGCAATACCCCTGTCATTCCTGTCTTGCATCTGGTCCGATTCCGGGATTTATTTCTGCTCTTGAACGAAGGCCAACTGGATTTCTTCGTCTCCGCCGTCGCTGCTGAAACGCCCTCGCCAAGCCGGTCAGGATTTGCGTATTCCACGCCCTACTTCTTACAAGGAGGCATCGGCGCGATCGCCACACGCCCCGAGGTCGCCGATCGGATCCGGACACGCCTTCGTACCTCAGGCGAAGTCTCGGATCGCCACCGCCTCCTGGATGGCATGACGGTCGCCGTGCAGGACAGCACAGCCGCGCACCTCTATGCAGAAGCCAAACTCTCCGCCACCACGGTGCTCATATGCAGTTCTCTGCCCGCCGCATTCGAGCACGCCGCAACCGGCCAGTCTCCGCCCATTGATGTCATCATCGGAGCGCATCCGGTTTTAGAATTCATGGTGAAAACCACCCGCCGAGACTGGCAGCTTCTGACAAAAGATGGGCACGCGCCGCTGCGGTTCACACAAGCCGACTATGCCGTCGTCATGGCGGAAGAACGCTATGCCTTGCGGCGGTTCATCAACGACGTCATTTTTCAGCTCGACGAGTCAGGACGGTTGGAACGGATGCGGCATCGCTGGATCGACGAAGCCTATGCCTACCCACGCCGGGCATCGTCGGAAGGGCTGCCCTTTGATGTGAGCAAGATGCCGGATCACTATGCCCAGGGAACTTGCCGGACATCATCGCGATAGTCGGCAGTTGAGGAGGTCTCATGGTACGCCTTATCGGAACTTCACTTATTTTGCTCACAATGATGATCGGCCTGAATACCGCTCACGCGGCGCCTCCTGAACAGCTCCGTGCCGAGGCGGAAGAAACGGCACGACTGCTGGCAAAACTGCTGCAAGCCGGACGCCTGGTGATCGAGCAGAATCAGACCCTGATTGATGATGCGCACAAAGGAGACAAAGGCTTCGCTCCGGACGTATTCGAACGGCAGATGTACGAGGTCTTTCGACAGCGAACCGGAATCGATCTGAGCGCGCCGGCAACAAAAACGGCATTGGCCGTGCCGCCACTCGCACGCACGCTCCTGCCGGCCCTGATTGAAGCCGGCAAAGAGGTCGTCTCTGATGCGCAGATCGTCATCAATCAGCGAGGAATCGGCTATAAGAACTTCATTCCCGCCACCTTCGGCAGTCAAGCGGCCGCGCGGTTTTCAAAACGGTCTCATGTCCAACTGAAACAAACTGCGCTTCAACCGCGCAATCCCAAGAACGAGCCGGACGAGTACGAGTCCTCCGTTCTCCATTGGCTGTCTGGGAGACCAAACAGTGACGCCTATGTCAGTGAGTTGACCGAATCTGGAAAAACATTGCGTGTGATCATGCCGATCTACTACCAGCAGGCCTGCCTCGTCTGCCACGGCGAGCCAAAAGGCGAATGGGACATATCAGGCTACCCCAAAGAGGGTGCCAGAGAAGGAGGCTTAGCCGGAGCCATTAGTGTGAAGATTCCCTTACACACCGAATAAGGACATCCCTATCCATTCACGGTTTCTCGACGCTGCTCACCCCCGGCCTGACCAGCCCTCACGAAGCGCGGCACTCCTAGTGGTTCGGCGCAACGAAGACCAGCACTTTCAATCGCTGATCCGTGTGGTTCTTTACTCCGTGTTCTTCCCCTGCCGGCGCCATCGTCCCTTGCCCCGTCCCAAGCACCTGCTTCTCTGAACCGACCTGAAAAGTCCCCTGCCCCTCAAGAACGAGATAGACCTTATCTTGCTCCCCATGGATATGGCCCTTCTGTTCCTGCCCCGGTTCAAAACAGTAGATATCGCAAAAGAATCGGGAAGACTCAAACATGTTGTTCTTCTTCATCTTCTCTTGGCTAAACTGCTGATACTCTGAAATATTAACGACTTTCATAACAGTGCAATCCTCCTGATCTATAAATGACGGGCCGACTGATTGATGTGCCTGACGATCGAATCGACCGGGATCAAATGACGCGCAAGACCTAATTCTTTGGCAGGAATCCCCATCGCCAAACCGAGGAGTTGGGGCAAGTGGAGAATGGGAAGATTTAGCTGCGTGCTCACCGCCTGCCCCGCTCGATCCTGATAAATATCCAAGCTCATATGGCACAGGGGGCAAGGAGTGACCATACAATCGGCTCCTTGATCCTTGGCTTCTTTCATGTTGGCTCCGGACATCGCCATCGCCACCGCTTCCTTTTCGAGAATGATCGGAAACCCGCAGCACTTGGTCCGCCCGGCGTACGCAACCGCCTCCCCGCCCAACGCACGAATCACCTGCTCAAGCGACGCCGGGTTTTCCGGATCGTCAAAACCGAGATCCCAGGATGGCCGAAGAATATAACAGCCATAGAACGGTGCAATGCGTAGCCCCTGCAAAGATTTCACGACCTGCGTACCAAGCTGACGCAGTCCGATCTCACGCACAATAATCCAGAGCAGATGCTTGACGTGAATCGTTCCGCGATAGGCAATACCATCCGGCTCCAACACACGATTGATACGATCGAGCAATCCCGGCTCGCTCTTCAATCGCTTGTTCGCCGCCGCCATGACGCCCTGGCAGGTCCCGCAAATCGTCATCACATCAAGCCCCAGCTGCTCTGCCTGGGCAAAATTCCGCGCATTCAAGGCCAAGGCGACATCCGGCTCCGCCTCCGTCACCACCCCGGCACCGCAACAGGACGACGCCGCCAGCTCGACGACCTCAATACCCAATCGACCGACGATCGCCATCGTCGATTGATACAGTTCCGGCGTCGCGCCTTTCGCCGCACAGCCTGGATATAACGCAAATCTCAATGCCATCGTCCATCCCCGTTAAGTGACTACTGGAGCTTGGAGCGCAGTCGTTGATAGGACTGATTCATCTCTTCGATCGCGGCATGCACTCCGGATCTCATCTCATCCCACTTGGCATCGGTGGCCGACTTGAGTCCATCGAGTTGCTTCCTGGCTGCCCCTTTCTTTTCCTCCAGCTCATGAATCGACTTCTGTAATTCTGTCCTGGCTGCCGCCGAAGCCTTATCGGCCTTCCCCTGCAACGCCGCCATTTGCTTCTGAATCGTCTCCAGTTCTTCCTGAGCCTTCCGTTGAAAGGCCTCTTTTTGTTGAGCCGTATACTGCATCGTTGCCTCAATCGTCTCACGAGCGTCTTGGGCGATTGTTCCGGGCGTCACCGGCTTCTCTCCGGCCTCCGCGCCCGCTGAAATCAGTCCGCACCAACCGACCAACACGCCGATAATCCAGCGATAGTTCATAGCCCTGCCTCCTTCACATCCCGCCCGCTCGCTCGCTTGATTCACTGCTCACTCTAGCCGACAGTATAATCAGGCCTCCGCAAACTTGTCACGCCGGGCGCCTGCCGGCTCAACTTTTCAGCGAAACCAACCGACAAAGACATGTCACAAGCTCACACCGACGACAAACAACAGGAGCGCCAGCATACCAATGGCCCCCGATACTCAAATCTCCGCCGCCGCCATCGAGAAGCTCGAACAGGCTCTGGTCAAAAAACTGGATGCCGGAGAAGTCGAACTCCCGCTGCTCCCTCAAGTTGCCAGCCAAGTCATGACCCTGGCCGCCGATGCCACGGCTGATGCGGCCAAGCTGTCAGCGCTGATCCATCAAGATCAAGCCTTGGCTGCCCACGTCCTGCGCATCGCCAATTCACCGGCCTATATGCCGCGCAGCCCGGTCGTCTCACTTCAGCACGCCGTGGCCATGCTCGGCATCAATCTGCTTTCTGAAATTGCCTTCACCGCCTCCTTGAAAAACGGTGCGTTCCAAGTGCCAGGTCACGAAGAGCATGTGAAGCTGCTCTGGCGCCACTCACTGGCCAGCGGCGCGTTTGGCAAGGAAGTCGCCCGAATGCGCCGAGTGAACGTCGAAACCGCGTACCTTTGCGGACTCCTGCACGGAATCGGCAAACCCGTTGTCCTCCGGACCGTGGTGAATCTCGCCAAAACCCTCAACGTCCCGGACGACACCGCCACGATGCGGCAACTCCTGGATGGCTACCACACTCGCGTCGGCACCTTGATTGCCGACAAATGGGGACTCCCCAAACAAGTAGCCGAAGCCATTGCGTGCTACCAGGAATATGATCACGCCACAGCCTTTAGACAAGACTGCTTGCTCACGTGCGCCGCAGACCGCCTGGCAACACACCTCCTGGAGCCGGAGATCCTCCCGGAAGAAGAATTGCGCGAGCATCCGGTCTTCGCCGACCTCAACCTCTACCCCACCGATATCGACCAGCTGCTGGCCGGTAAAGAAAAGGCGTTGGCCCTGGTCAATGCGATGAACCTATGAGCACACCAACGGCCTTCGACATCGTCATCATCGGCGCCGGCCCCGCCGGACAAAAAGCCGCCATCCAGGGCGCGAAATCCGGCAAGCGCGTGGCGCTGCTGGAGCGTGAACGAGGTATCGGCGGCAGCTGCGTCTACCGCGGCACCATCCCCAGCAAAACGTTGCGGGAAAGCGCCCTGCACCTCGACCGCCTCCGCCGAGCCAGCGCGGCATTTGAATTCAGCTTGAAGCCGGGTGCCGAAATCTCCTCCCTGCTCAGCCGACTGGAAGAAGTCGTCCAAACGCACGATACCTACATGAGCAAACAGCTGCGGCGGAACGGCATCTCCCTGTTTCACGGCCGCGCGCGCTTCATCAATGATCGCACCATCGAAATGCAGACCGTAGACGGCGCCCGTCAACACTTTACCGCCGACCATTTCGTCGTCGCTACCGGCTCGCGCCCGCGCAATCCTCACGAAATCCCCGTCGATCATGAACATATCCTCGACAGCGATTCGCTCTTATCGATGATCTACCTCCCACGATCTCTGGCGATCATTGGCGGCGGCGTCATCGGGTGCGAGTACGCTTCGATCTTCGCCCTCCTCGGCGTTGAAGTCACGCTGATCGATCGCGCAAAAGCACCGCTGCAATTCATGGATCAAGAGCTCGTGGCGCAGTTCGTCGCCAGCTTTGAACAGCACGGCGGACACTACCTTGGCGGACAATCGATTCAAAGCGTCCAATGGAACGGCGCCACCCATGTGGTGACGCTGCTCGGCGACGGCCAGATCATCAAGAGCGAAAAAATGCTCGTTGCATTGGGACGGCAAGCCAATATCGAAGACCTCAATCTACCTGCGGCCGGACTGGAGGTCGACGACAAGGGCAGCCTGTCCGTCAACCAGTTCTGCCAAACCGCCGTGCCGCACATCTATGCCGTCGGCGATATGGTCGGTGCGCCGGCCCTCGCGTCAAAGGCCATGGAGCAGGGTCGCCGCGCCGTACGCCATGCCCTCAACCTGCCGATCGGAGATGCCGCGTCGACCATTCCCATCGGGGTCTACACCATTCCTGAAATGGCCAGTATCGGCCTGGATGAAAAGATGGCCAACGAACGATTTCGGAATCCACTCGTCGGCCGCGCCAAGTTCGAGGAAGTCGCCCGCGCGCAAATATCAGGCGCCGGCCATGGACTCCTAAAAATGATCGCCGATCCGGACGGCGAACGATTGCTGGGCATCCAGATCGTCGGAGATTCCGCCACAGAACTGGTGCACATCGGTCAGATGGCCTTGCAGCAAGGCGCGCTGGTCGAATCGTTTATCGACAACGTCTTCAACTTCCCCACCTACGCCGAAGCCTATCGCGTCGCCGCGCTGGACATCCTCGGCCAGGTCGCCAAACGCCAAACCGCGGCGGCGGCCTAGCATGCCCGCCCTTTGACCCCGCGCATCTTTTTCGTATAGGCTGAGCCTGACGCTCGACACTGCCGTCGATACCGCCAGGAACCGCCCATGAACCGATCAAACCGCCGCCGTCAGGAATCCCGTCAGGCCAAGACCGGCTCCACGTCCAATAGTTTTGCCGTTCATTCACTGCTCGACCAGGGGAAACGCCATCATCAGGCAGGGCAATTGGCTGAGGCGGAACGCAATTACCAATTGGCTCTGAATATGGTGCCGGGCCATCCCGAAGCACTGCACCTCTTAGGATTATTGGCCTATCGCGTCGGCAGCTACGATCAGGCGATCGAACTCATCACCCAAGCCATCGAGGGCACTCCGTCCTCCCCGCTCTATCGGTTCAACCTCGGGGTGGTCACGCAACGAGCGGGAAAAGCCGAAGACGCGATCCGGGCGTATGAGAAAGCCCTGGTGCTCAATCCCAAATACGTGGATGCCCTCATCAACCTCGGCAACGTGCTCAAAGACCTGCATCGCCTCGCCGCCGCCGTCGAGACCTATCGAAAAGCCCTCTTCCTGAATCCAGCACACGCCGACACCCACAACAACCTCGGCGTCGCGCTCAAAGAACAGCATGCCCTCCGGGAGGCCATCGCCGCCTATCGAGAAGCCATCAGGCTGAAACCCACGCACTTTGAGGCCTGGAACAACCTAGGCCTGGCCCTGTTGGAAATCGGCTCGAGCGATGAGGCCATCGCCTCGTTTCAGCAGGCGCTGAACATCGCGCCGCAGTCATCGAAAGCTCTGTATAACTTGGGCATCGCCGCCATGTGGACGGGCGATCACGCCGGCGCCATTGCTCGCTTCTCCCACGTAGCCACAGCAAAACACCATCATAGCGGTCCAATTCAAGAGACCGCCCTGTTTCGATCACGGCTGAAGCACGACGCCGAGCAAACTCGATTGCTCATTGAGCGAGGCCGTCTTGATGCTTCACACCGAAGTTATATTGATGCGCTGGAGCGATTGGAAATCACTCTGGCCGCAGCCTACCCTACACGCAACCGATGTCCCGTCGATCCGGCGGCGCTTACAGCCATTGCGCCGTCTTTCAATCAATTCCTCTATCGCGCCCCCTGTGAACGGCTGGCCGATGGCGCACTGAATCCGCAACTCGATATCCGAGCCATCGAAACACGCTACCTGGGACAGCAGCCGGAAGTGACCTACATCGATCACCTGCTCAAGCCGGAAGCCCTAGCCGCACTGCGAACCTTTTGCCTCGAATCCACGATTTGGAAGAAGGACTACGAAAACGGCTACCTCGGGGCGTTTCTCGGCGATGGATTCGCCACCCCCCTCCTCTTGCAAATTGCCGAAGAACTACGCCGCACACTTCCCGGCATTTTTAAAGACCATCGGCTCACCCAAGCCTGGGCCTTTAAACAGGATAGCGCCAGGCGCGGCCTCTCCATCCATGCCGACGCCGCTGCCGTGAATGTGAATTTCTGGATTACACCGGACGAGGCGAACCTGAATCCCGAGAAGGGTGGACTCGTGGTCTACGATAAAGAAGCGCCGGCAGATTGGAATTTCGCGGCCTACAACAGCGAGCAGAATAAACCGAAGATTCTTGAATGGCTGACACAAGCCGGGGCCCAGACGATTCGGGTACCCTATCGCGCCAACCGCGCGGTGGTCTTCAACTCAGACTTGTTTCACGAAACCGACGACGTGACCTTCCGCGACGACTACCTCAGCCGACGCATCAATATCACACTGCTCTACGGCTATCGCCATCGCGCCTAGTCGCGACCGAAACAACATGGGCAGACGCCGTCATCCGCCCGTCCGCTCACGGCGCTTCTGAAGCGCCGGCACGCTGATAGGGCTCCAACTCCAGCTCTTTTACGACGTGCTGGAGTCGCGCCCATTCATCCGGCGTCAAACTCGCAAACTCCAATCCAAACTTGCGATCACGGCACCAGCGGACCACCGCTTGCTTGACCTGAATCGGCGGCGCATCGCCCGACACGTCAACCTGCAGCTGCAATGTTGTGCCGGGTTTCACCGAGGTCGCACTGAAGACGCAGCAGCCTCGGATCGAGAGATCGCTCAGAGTCCCGTCACCGGAAACAATGTTGGCGGAGCTAAAAGAGCTGCGAAACTGGACGAGGAAACGAGGATGTTGCCGATGTTCCACGTGGAGACCTCATCGCTTGATGCCTGAAAGTGTCTAGCCCTTAATATTGCCAATGGGTCGGAGTTCCGCTACCTTTTTTGTAATTCCCGCGCGCTCGACCGACTCCACCACTTCAGAAATGTTTTTGTAGGCACATCCGGCCTCTTCCGCGAGCCCGGACATCGAGACTGCCTTCACCAGAATCCCCCGCTGTTTCATCTGCTGTTGGAGTTGCTCGCCGCTGATCGATTTTTTGGCCTGCGTGCGCGACATCGTGCGTCCGGAGCCGTGCATCGTCGAACCGAACGTGTCCTCCGCCGCCCGCGTCGTACCCACCAGTAGATAAGACCCCGTTTCCATCGAGCCGCCGCAGATCACCGGCTGGCCGACGGACCGATAGCAGGCCGGCAAGTCCGGACTGCCCGGGCCAAGCGCACGCGTCGCCCCTTTTCGGTGCACGACCAAATCCCCCTCGGGATATCGCTCCACGCTGGCAATGTTGTGGGCCACGTCATAGACCAACTCCATGCCCAACTCTTCTCCCGACCGGCCAAAGACCGCGGCGAATGCTTCGCGGATCTGATGCGTGATGACTTGCCGATTCGCAAACGCGGTATTAGCCGCACAGTTCATCGCCGAGAAATAGTTCTGGCCTTCCTCGGATAGAAACGGCGCGCAGGCCAACTGTTGATCCTTTACCGTAATCCCATATCGCCGCATCGCCTTCTCAAACACTTTGAGATAATCGCTGGCCACCTGATGGCCGAAGCCGCGCGACCCGCAATGCACCATGACGACGATCTGGTCATTTCCGGTGATCCCGAACGTGGCTGCGACCTCCGGGTCGAACATGCGGTCGTTCGACACGACTTGGACCTCAAGGTAGTGATTGCCCGAACCCAGCGTCCCCAGCTGATTCATCCCCCGCGTCACCGCGTGGTCGCTGACGTTACCAGGATCGGCGCCGGGCAGACATCCGCCATGCTCCATCCGCTCTAAGTCGCGAGGCCATCCATAGCCCTGCTCAATGCACCATCGGGCTCCCTGGGTCATCACCCGATTGAAGGACGACCGATCCATCGACACAAATCCGCTCGCCCCGACACCGGCCGGGACGCGGCGAAACAATTCCGTCATTAATCGATCGAGCTTGGGCTGCACCTCCGCCAAAGTCAGGTCCGTTCGAATCAACCGCATGCCGCAGTTGACGTCATATCCCACCCCGCCGGGGGAAATGATCCCCGAGCGCACATCGAACGCGGCCACGCCGCCGATCGGAAATCCGTAGCCCCAATGGCCGTCCGGCATGCAGAGCGCATAGCGGCTGATGCCGGGAAGGCACGCCACATTCGTCACCTGCTCGAACACCCCGGTATCCATGGCGCGAAGAATGGCCTCCGTCCCATAAATGCGAGCCGGCACCAGCATGCCCGATTTCTCCGTGACGGGAATCTCCCAGACCTCGCCGGACAGACGCACGACCTTCATGGCGGTATTACATTTCATACGTCGAGTACCACCCTCACACGCCAGCGCCCATGATCCTGATGCAGCCGGTACAAGTGTTTGGTCACGCCCTTCACATCATCGCGCAACACCTGCGTCGTCTGATTCACCGGCTCGCCGCTCAGTGTCCCCACCAGTTTCCAGATATCTCCCTCCCGAATCAGCGAGACCTCAGCCCGGCTGAATACGACGCCCGCCGCATCTTTCCAATACACCAAGTCGGACAGCCACTCAAACAGCAGCGCGGCGAGATCGCCATCCGCATGTTCCATGCGGCGTTCCCAGATCGCGCCGACCGTGGCGGGATCGGCCATCGCCTCCATCACCGCACTCGACGCCGCCTCAAAGAGCTCCTGAATGGAGTCGCCCTCGGCATCGAAGGCCAGATCCGCGAGAGCCACATCCTCAAGAAATTGGAAGGAAGCCGGCATTGATGAGCGCTACAGCCTCGTCGGACGGCGAGCCCGCCGGAAGATCGCCCGCACTTGCGCCAAACCAGGAATCCGATGCGCGAAGGGATTGGGGACTTTCCCTTTGAACAACATCCTGATGCCCAGAGGCAGAATCCTGAGAAAGCGTGACATATCGAACCCGACCACCTTGAGCGGCATGATCGCTTCGTTCAGCCGCCCCTGCTGTTCAATGATCGACACAAATCCGGTGATATGGCGCGCACCGCCCGTTGATGCGAGGCCCCGATCGAGCGCCGCTCGTCGCAGCCGGATGATCGCCTCCATCGGCTGCACATCCTTCGGACAGACTTCCACGCAATAGTTGCATCGCGTGCAGTCCCACATCCCGTTCGCCTCTTGCAACACGGCGAGCCGCGCCCGCTTCAGCTTCTCCGGCTCACGCGGATCCGACAGAAATCGATCGACCTTGGCCAGCGCCGCCGGTCCGGCAAATCCCGGCGACACCTCCTGCACCGTACAGGCAGCCACGCAGGCGCCGCACATGATGCAGGCATCGACATTGTGATAGCCGGAGCCGGTTGAACCGGGATTGTGAGTCTCCGCTCGTACAATTGGCACGGCCATCGATGTGGAAAGCCAGGGCGTGATGTCGCGGATCTTCCCCCAGAACGGCCGCATATCCACGACCAGATCTTTGATGACCGGAAGATGGTCCAGCGGGGCGATACGGAGCCGGCCATGCCGTTCCAATTCCTTCCTGACCGATGTCCGGCAGGCCAGCTTCTCGCCTCCGTTGATACTCATGGCACAGGATCCGCAGATGGCGGACCGGCAGGAATAGCGCAGCGCCAGACTGCCATCAACCTCGTTCTTGATCCGAATCAGCAGGTCGAGCACGGTCGAACCGCGCCGCACATCGAGGCGCACCTCTTCATCGTGCGGCGTCGCATCCTGTTCGGGATTGAATCGTTGAAGGGTAATGGAGAGACGCATGGGAAGCTTCAGCCTTCCGCAATCAGCCCTCAGTACACGGAAAGCCGATCGTTGAGCACTGATCGCCCAGGTTAGCCGAGTTCGAAGGTCTTGGGGAAATCAGTCAGGTTGCGGCAACCATCGCTCGTGACCAGCACCATATCTTCGATTCGCACGGCGCCTAATCCAGGGTAGTAGAGCCCCGGCTCGACCGTCACGACGTGACCTTCCTGCAAGAGCGAACCGGTCCGGCTGATGCGTGGCGCTTCATGAATATCCAACCCGACGCCATGCCCGGTTCCATGAAAGTAGCCCTGCATCCGACCATCGACCAATCCGGTCTTATACCCGGCCTTTTCAAAGCGGTCGCAGATCCCTTGATGAATCTTCATGCCGTCGGCGCCGTCTTTAACCTTCGTAATAGCTTCTTCCTGCGCATCTTTGACGGTCTGGTAGAGCCGCTTGAGTTCAGGACTGGCGGTACCGCGAATCACCGTGCGGGACATGTCGGCAAAATACCGGCTGTTGGCGGATCGAGGAAACACATCGAAAATAATACTGCGGTTCGCGGGCAAGGGGCCGGTGCCTTCATGGTGCGGATCGCAAGCCTGTTCGCCGCCGGCCACAATCGTATGTTGCGCGACGCAATCGCGCTCCATCAATTTGACATTGATGAGCTTCTTAATCCGTTCCGAGGTCAGCACTTCCCCATCCAACCAGAGCTCTTCGCCGCGAATCGTCGCCAGTTTGAGCGTGGCATGGGCCGCCGCGACGGCTTCTTCCGTCGCCCGCTGCGCCGCTTCAATGCACCGCACTTCTTCGGCGGTCTTCACGACACGCCGCTCATAGAAGGGATCACGCTTCGGCTTCATGCTGTAGCCCAGCTCTTGAAGCCGCGTGGCGTGGATAAAGGGGAAATTGGCTGGGACCAGCAACTGCCTGATTTTGGCTTCCCGGAGAATCACATGGACAATATCGACCGTGCTCGGCTCCTTGGTCCCATTCGACTTCGCCTTCTTTTCCAGCTCGGAATAGGACAAGACTCGATCCACCGACGCCTGCGATTTAGCCCGATCCATTTCGAGGTCACTCATGACCAGCAACCGCTCGCCTTTGACCTCCATATAGATAAAGGGGTCCGGCGCAACGAACTTCGTCGCATAGTAGAGATTAGAATCGAGTTCGCTGGCGGCAATAAACAGCGTCGCGACCTCAGGTTGTGCAGCGGTAGTTCGTTTCATAGATGAGTGAGACGAGGGAAAAGAGACAGGCTGGAGGTGGTTCGGTGCATGAGTGGGCTGATGCTAACATGAGGTCAGATGACGGTCAAGGCGTTGCAGGCACGGCTTCCGGCGCAAACTCAAGCTCGGGCGTGACAGGCTTATCCTCATTCGGCGTCATGAGATCGATCGGGAGTGTCAGCGTGTTCTTCAAGACATCGACGGCCAGTTGCGCCAATCCCGACAATCCGGTCGTAAACGATTTCATCGGCAGATACGTCACCTCGGGATCTTCCACCGCGCCCTTCAGCGAAAAAATGGCCGTGGCCATCCCTTTGCGATCCCCCGCAAAGATGCGGCCGAACAAAGGGATCGTCTTGAGAAACGTGGCATAGGACCCGAAGGGACTGACCGCCACGACCATATCCAACTGATCCGTGGGCAGATCGTAGTTGCCCGCCGCCGTAATCTTCAGGATCGGACTGTCGACAACCAGATTCTCCGTCTGGAACGATCCGTTCTGAATCATCACCGTGGCGGAGATGCGGTTATAGGGCAAGCCCTCTTTTTCCAGATCCACTTTTCCTTGCAGCACGGCAGGAAGATTCAGGATGCTCAAAATTTTCCAGATCGCGCGTTCCTCGGATTTTAAGATGCGTCCATTCTCCAACAACACCTCGGTTTTCCCATTCAGCGAGGGATAGACCCCATGAGGGTTACGCCCATGCGCGCGAATGGTTCCGTTCAGCCGCACTTGGCCCGAGACGCCCTGGATGTTCGCATTCGTCAGCCGCAATAGATCTTCCACCGCGACTCCGGTGGCTCGCAGGGAGACCTCGGTCTCGGCCGGCGCTTTGGCGGGGAGTTGCACAACCACCCGGCCGGCCACTTGGCCGTTGGCCGAATCCCCGCTGATCCGATCGATATCCAATACGCCGTCTTGAATCGTGATTCGCGCCGTCAATCCGCCGAACTTGAGATGCCGATAGTGCGCCCTGGCCGCTGACGCCGTCATCGTCACCTGACTGGAGGACGCCAATGTCTCCAACAACTCCCGCATCGGCGAGCGCTCACCTTTGGGAATCACCAGGTCAAGATCCAGCTGATTCGACTCAATCTTGCCGGTGATCACCGGCTTGGACGGCCAGTTCCGCACCGTGGCTTCCAGCGCCAGATCACTGTCCTGTACCTTGAAGGACAACCGCTTCACTTCCGCTCCGTTCCGCACCAATTTCACGCGGGCATACAGATCGTCGATATGCCCCGCACCCTTGACCAGCATCAGGCCGTTCGTCACCGCCACCCAGCCCGTGGTCTTCCACGTCTTCCAATCCGTGCCTTTCCCCTTCACATCAAGCGACACCTCGACATTGCCGGCTTCGAACCCGCCCTTCGCAATCCACTCCGGCAGACCGGATAGGGATAGCTCTCCCGTAACCAGCGTGGCATCAATAGAGAATTTCTCGCCAATCTGAATCGCCCCTTTCACAGGAATGCGCACGGAGGGCAACACCAACTCAACCCGTGTGACCGTCGCGGTATTCGTCCTGGTCAGATGGCCATCAAACTCCAGCATCGCCGGAGCGCCGACCGGCTTCTCGATCGCATTCGGCACCACCACCTTGGCGTCCGTCAACACCAGATTGCCGCGTACTTGCGGCGCCTCCGCGGCACCGCTCAGCTGGACGGCCCCGCTGAGCAACCCTTCAAACATCCCCGCCGGAATCGCCCTGGAGGGAACAAATTTGACGATATGCCCGGCATCGCCGTTCACTCGAATGACAAATTCTTGAAACACACTCGCCGATCCGCCAGACAAGCCGCCCTGAACCTGAACGATCGTATCTCCTAAATGACCGGTGACCTGTTCAAACCGCGTCCCGCCGTCAGCCAATACAAACTTCCCTTGGAGCGCCGTCAGCCGTTCGGGCAGAGACGGATGCGTGAGACTGATGTACCGGGCCGTGATCTCCCCACCGGCAAACGTCACGCCACCGGGTTCGTTCAGCGGCCCCACCAGGCGAAACGTCGGCAATGCCGTCCCTTCGACATCGCGGAGGCCGCCGAGCAAATGCGCAAACCGATCGGCCTTGACCGTCTTAGCCAACAGTTGCACCAAATCGGTCGCCGCCATGCTGCCGGTAATTTCCAATTCCAGCCACGGACCCGCGTCAAGGAAAGACACCGCTGCCTTGCCCTCCGTGATCTGAATGGCACCATACCTGCCGGTGAAATTCGCAGCCCGCACACGACCGGTCTCCACGACAATGACTCCGGTCAAGTCTTTGGTGGGCACGCGATCATCTCCCAGCAAAGCCTGTCCCTCTTGCACACGGAATTCCCCCGTCACCGACAATTGCGGCCCCGACGTCGCCGATCCGGTAAGCGTGGCGTTTACCACCTGCACTTTCCCATCAATCTGCCGCTCCACCAACACCGCCGGAAGTTGCGGATGAATCCATTGAGCCGGAATAGTATTGAGCAATTCCTTGAGCGTCACCAGCGACGAGTTGAACGTCACGGCAAAGGTCGGTTGCGCCGTGAGGAGTCCCGCGAGATTGGCCTTGCCGGTCAACGTGAGCTGATTCAAGCGAGCCGTCATGCTCGACAACACCGCATCGTATCCGGCGAGGCCCGGCATGATCCGCACCTGGCCTTGCACATTCACCAGCCCGTCCAATTGTTCTGGAATCGGCCGAGGACCGAAGAAATCCGCCACGTCGCGCAACACGACATTCGCGGCATCCACCTGCCCCTCGAACTGAAACATTGACGCAGGAGCCGATGCCGCAGGCTCTTCAGCGGTCAGTGCATCAGATCGCTCCACCCGTTTGATTTGCCCGACAAGCGACACGGCCGACAGACCGTCCCGACCGGTCTGCGCCACCGACAGATGCACGTCGGCCATCGCACGCTCCGGGCGAATCACGATCCCGCCTTCGACCCGCTCCAGCTTCAGTGTTCTGGTCCCGCCGGGCCGCCCCTCATCGATAACCGTGATACTCCCGTTCACCACCGTGGCCTGCCGGATCATGAAGACACGCGTCATCATATCCAGTGTGCGCTGATCCGTTGCCGCCTGATCGGCGTTATCCAGGATATTCCAGTGACCGGCTTCAGTCCGATGAATCGTGAGGACCGGGTCTTCAACCAGGAGCCGCTTCCCCACCACCTGCTTGCGCAACAAGGGAAGCAGACGGAGCACGAGATCGATACGCTTCGCCGAAAACACGACTTGATCGGAATTGGGATTGTGAATGGAGACCTGGGTCAGTTCGACGCGGATGCGCGGGAAAATGACGAACTTGGCGCGATGCACTTCGATTTTTCGCCCGAGGCTCTCCTCAAGCTGCTGCAAGACAAACTTTTTCAGATAGTCTTCGCCGATCAGCGTATTGGAAAAGAGCAGGAAGGTACCGGCACTCGCCGCAAGGACCAGCACAATGACCAAAAACAGCCGAAGACGCGACACACTTCCCCCTCAGCACCCATACGTACAATTGCCATTTCGATCTTACCGGAAGCCTCTAGTTAAATCCACCAACCCTGCGGGAGACAAGGAGTTTTCCGCCGATATACAACCGGCCTCAACTCGATCTGCATGGAGTTTGCGCTAGAGCCCCTGCCCGAGACTCGTTATAATACTGCTCTCCACTGGATCGACATGACCGTTGCACCCACACCATTCCACTGATCACGACTCCCCGCCTCTTACACGCATTCGCTGGGTGATACTCGGATTGCTCTTTGCCATCAGTGTCGTCACCTACATCGACCGCGTCAATATTTCCGTGACGGCCCGGCAGATGATGCCGGCGCTGGGCCTGACCGATCAGCAGATGGGCTTCGTCTTTTCGGCCTTCGTGATCGGCTATGCCCTGTTTCAAATTCCCGGCGGCTGGCTCGGTGACCGCTGGGGCGCGCGGATCATTCTGACCCTGGCGCTGCTCTGGTGGTCCGTCTTCACCGCCTGGACGGCCATGGCCCCGGCCTCGCCGCTGGCCGGATGGCTGGGCATCATGGGAGCGCTCGCACTGGCGCGCTTTCTCTTGGGCGTCGGTGAAGCGGTGGCGTTGCCGAATTTTAATCGTGTCGTCACGGATTGGCTTCCCGCGGGAGAACGCGGGCTCGGCATTGGGATCGCCATCGGTGGCATCGGCGTCGGCGCCGCGATCACGCCGCCCGTCACCGCCTGGATCATGGTGAACTTCGGCTGGCAAACGGCCTTTTATCTGTCGGCCGTCCTCGGCCTGGGCCTCGCCGTCATCTGGTGGTTCATCGCGCGCAATCATCCGCTCGACCATCCCTGGGTCGCTAATCGGACTGCCAATCAAAATACCGGTACTGCTACGACAACCGGCCAGGCGTCCTCTCCCGCTATTCCCTGGGCGGCTTTGCGGAAAACTCCGACGGTCTGGTGGCTCGTCCTAAGTTACAGCTGCCTCGGCTATGTTGCCTACGTCTACATGTCCTGGTTCTATCTCTATCTCGTCAACGTGCGCGGCTTCGATATCCTGCGCGGCGGAGTCTTCGCATCCGCACCCTTCCTCGCAATTCTGATCTTTTGCCCGATCGGAGGCTGGGTCACGGATCGAATGGCCGCCCGCCACGGACTTACGGCCGGCCGCCGGCAAACGGGCATGGCGGGAATGCTCCTCGCCGGCGCGGCCATCGGACTCGGCGCCTGGCTCGACTCACCCTACCTCGCCATTGCCAGTCTGTCCCTGGGCGCGGGCTGGCTCTACTTCAGCGTCGGCGCCTATTGGTCCTCTACCAGCGACTTATCCAGGACGCACGCCGGCAGTCTGTCGGGTTTAATGAACATGGGCGCCAATATCGGAGGAGCTATTTCCCCCACCGTCACGCCCTGGATTGCCGAACAGTGGGGCTGGCCTTTGTCCCTCGGCACCGCCGCCCTGATTGCCATCATCGGCGGACTGCTCTGGCTCTGGATCGATCCTGAAAAAGGACTTGCGCAAGAGAAGTCCTGAGTCCTTTAGATTCACACCGCACTCACAACTCAATACTCAGCACTGCCCCGAGGCCTTGCCTCGAAAGCCGCGCCCCTGCTACATTGCTCGCCTATGACTATGCAATTTCAAAAGAAGGATCCGCGCGCAACTATCGCCACCAAGTTCGGCGAGATCAAGATCCGCTTCTATCCCGACGATGCCCCGCGCCATGTGGAGAATTTCATCAATCTGGCCAAAATGGGTTTCTTCGACGGCACCACCTTCCACCGCGTAGTCCCCGGCTTTCTCATTCAAGGCGGCGACCCCTTCAGCAAAAGCGCCGACCGGACGACGCACGGCACCGGCGGCCCCGGCTACTTTCTGACCCCCGAGCCAAGCGACCGCCCACACAAACGCGGCGCCGTCTCCATGGCGAAGATGCCGCGTGAAAGCAACAGCACGCGCGACTTCAACGACAACGGCTCACAGTTCTTTATTTGCGTGGGAGATAATAGCGGACTGGACCGGCGCTACACTGTGTTCGGAGAAATCTTTCGCGGCATCGAAGTCCTGGACAAAATCGTCGCCGCCGCCCGCGACGCCGCCGATAACCCGCTGGATCCGATCACGATGACCGTGACGGTGAAAGAATAGCCACTCGCCATCCGTCACCCCGACGAACACTCCACCCCACAGAAAATCCGACGCCTCGTTTCTGCTAGCCAGTTCCCAGCATAGATATCGAACGCGCTGGTGAGAGGCCGCCCCGCGTGAAGCCTCCATTCCTTGCCGCCCGCGATGCCCTGTGTTAGGGTTTGATCTGTACGGAGTGCCTGCGTGGGAATATTGCACACATACAATTCATGGCCGCACAGCATGTTGCGCGTCTGGATCATGGTCTGGATGCTGGCCATCCCCTTATTCCACGTCCATCCTGAAGCGGACCATCACCACGGAGCAGCGAACCATATCCACGGCGGCACCGTGCATACCGTCTTCTCCCCCGACCTGGACGACGAATTCAGCCACCACCAAGGCGAGGCTGCTGCAGCCGAACAACCGCCGGCAAACGAGTCCATTCTCTTCGAGCATCCCTCCCACGCGTCGGACAATGGCGAAGTCGGATTTTCTTTCATCAGCGATTCGACCGATCGAACTCTGCCCAAGCCGCTCACCACATCGGCGCTCCTCGTTGAGCCTCCCGCTCCAACTCCCCTGATCGCCAACCCATCGGTCGTTCACCCCATCCCCGTCACGCTTCCGCATACGCTCCTCACTCACGACATCCCCTCGCGCGCGCCGCCATCAGTGCCCGTCTAGCCTACACAACGCATTACACATTGTCCTCACGCGTAGCTCTCGCTGCGTAGGCAGGCCCTGACCCTGCCGGCGGTGAGATCTATCGACGAAACCTAAGGAGGCTCTGATGAGTCCCCGGATATTCTTGTTCGGCTTCATTCTGTGCGGTCTCGCGGGACGCACTCAGATCGCATGGCCCGCTGAGGTCGCCGCATCCATCTACTCATTGACCGATATCCTGTCGCTTGCCGTAGAACATAGCCCGACGCTCGCCGGTGCGGAAGGCTTGCTGAAACAGCGTCATGGTCAACAGATTGCCGCCGGCGCGTATCCCAATCCGTCGATCTCGGGGACTGCCGGCCGCGGCGCCATTCGCGATCCGAGTACCGGGACCAGGATTACCGAACGAACAGTCAGCATCGAGCAACCGTTGGAATGGATTGGGAAGCGACAGGCCCGTCAGGACGCCGCAAATGCGGGCGTGGCCGGAGCGGACGCGGCGCTGGAAGAAACCCGCCTGACGCTCCTCGCCGACGTCAAAGTGGCATTTTATTCGGTGCTCTTTGCCCAGCGCGACGCCGAACTCGCCGCGCAAAACGTGGCGATGGTCGAGGAAGTGCTGCGCACGGTGAAAGCCAGGGTCGCGGCCGGAGAAGCGACTTCCTTCGATACGATGAAAGCCGGAGTCGAGGCGCAGAAGGCCAGAAAGGAAGTCGCTCGGGCACAGAATGCCCTGATCGTGGCGAGGACACGACTCAATACGCTCACCGCCGGATCGCTGGGAAAACAGTTCTCGATCCAAGGGGATTTCCTGAGTCCCCGGCAAGAGATGGACATAGATCGTCTGACTCCTCGGGCCGTCGAGCAACATCCCACCGTACGGCGCGTCGCCAAGCTCGCGGAGCAGGCCGAGCATACCGTGCAACTCGAACGAGAATCCCGCGTCCCCAATCTCAGCGTGCAAGGCAGCTATCACCGCGAGGCGGGCGATGAATCGCTGATCGCCGGCCTGAGCCTATCCCTCCCGCTGTGGTATCGGCGGCAAGGTGAGATCGAGGCGGCCCTGGGCGCCAAATATCGGGCGGACGCTGAGCGGCTCCTGGCCAAACACGAGTTGGAGCAAGCCATCACGCAACACACGCAAGACGCGCGAACGGCCCAGGATCAACTACAGGTCTTTGAGACCGGTTTGCTGAAACAAGCCGAACAGACATTGACCGTGGCCCGCACCAGCTTCCGACAGGGCGCAGCGAGCCTGTTGGATGTGCTGGATGCCCAGCGCGTCTACCGGCAGACCTTGCTGGAATATGCCCAGGTGCGCGCGGATCTCTCGATCGCGTTAGTCCGCTTAGAGCGATCCCTGGGTGCACCTCTATGAGCACACCATCGTGGCAGAACGCTTGGCCGGGAGTATTCCAATGACATCACGAAGAACGCTAACCAGAATGATCGCGGCAGTCTTCCTGTTTCTTGCAGGGTGCGGAGATCGAGGGACAGAGCCGACACCGCACCCTTCGGCCTCACCCGCCAACATGAACACGGCAGCTCCCCGCCTGCTCCAACCTCCCGCGGTTGTCCGAGAGCGACTGCGAACGGAGCCCGTCACCCTGCACCAGATTCCCGATCTGGTTACAGCTCCCGGGGAAGTCGCGCTGGATTTGAAACAGGTGGCGAAGATTACCTCCCGTATCGCCGGACAGGTTGAAAAGATCCACGTCCAATTGGGCGATCGAGTCAAATCCGGTCAGCCCCTGGCGGCCATCGGCAGCTTGCAGCTCGATCAACTCATCGAAGAATACCTTGTCGGGAAGGCCCAGGCCGATGTCGCCGAGAACAGCTTCCGACGAACGGAACAATTGCGAGCCGACGACATTGTGACCGAGCGGAAGCTCATCGAAGACAAGGGTCGATACTTGGAAACCCAGGCGCGGTACCAGCATATCCGCGAGAAACTCCTGAACATGGGTCTGTCGACGGCGGAGCTGACCGCACTTGAGCGAGGCCGGCATGAAGAGAGTCATCGCTATACGCTGACATCGCCTATCGCCGGAACGGTCATCGCGCAAAATGCCGTGCGCGGTCAGGGGGTGGATCCGGGAACTGAATTATTCGAAGTCGTGGATACGAGCCGAGTCTGGGTCTTTGCCAATCTGCCGATTGAACAGGCCAGAAAATTTAAGGAAGGCGACGTGGGGACTATTCTGCCCACGGGCGGCGCCCCCATCACCGCGCCACTCACCTATCTTGCGCCGGTTGCGGACGAGACGACCCGCACGATTCGAATCCGCTTCGAGGTCGCGAACCGGCAGCACAGGCTGAAGCCGCGAGAGTATGTGGATGTTCAGTTGACCGTGGCGAGTCCGCCGACTCCGGCGGTTCCCGTCTCCGCTGTGACGATGGTGGACAACGTGCGCGGGATCTTCGTCCGGCGCGAGACCGGGTATGTCTTCCTACCGATCGAAACCGGCCGCGAGGGCGGAGGGTGGGTTGAAGTGAAAAGCAGACTGGCGGCGGGCGAGCAGGCGGTGATCGACGGCGTCTTCGACTTGAAGAACGTGCTGCTGAAAGAACACATCGGATCCGGAGAGGGAGACTAACATGGAACGGCTGTTCACCCTCTCGCTGCGCTACCGATTCTTCACCCTGGTGGCGGCGAGTCTCGTCATCGTCATCGGTCTCTGGTCCTTCAGCCATCTCACCATCGATGCCATGCCCGATCTGACGCCGGTCCAGGTTCAGGTCTTGACCCTTTCACCGGCGCTGGGCCCGGTTGAAGTGGAGCAGTTCATCACCTTTCCCATCGAAGCCTCGCTGAGCGGGCTGCCGGCCCTGCGTGAGCTTCGCTCGGTGTCCCGGTACGGGCTCTCGGCGGTCACGGCCATTTTCGAAGATCGGGTCGACATCTACCGCGCGCGACAGTTGGTCACCGAACGGCTGGCCCGCGCGATGGAGCGTATTCCCGCCGAGTACGGCCGTCCGCTTGTCGGTCCGCTGACGACGGGATTGGGCGAAGTCTATCAGTTCACACTCAAGGGACAGGGCTACAGCCCCATGGCGCTGCGCACGCTGCTTGAGTGGGAGATCGGCATGCGGCTGCGGGCGGTACCCGGCGTGGTGGAAGTCAACATTTGGGGAGGAGAACCGCAACAGTTCCAAGTCATCGTGGATCCGGCCAAGCTCCTGTCCTACAAGCTGTCCCTTCGGCAGGTGTTTGAGGCGCTCGAACGCAACAATGCCATCGCCGGCGGCGGCTATATCGAACGGCACCGCGAGCAACTGCTCATTCGCGGTGAAGCCTTAGCGACACAGGTGGCCGACCTCGCGAGGATCGTAGTCGCGCACGGCCCCGGCGGAGTGCCGATCTACATTGCGGATCTCGCGGAGGTGAAGGAGGCCTCGGCCCTCCGCATCGGCGCGGCGACGGCGATGGGACACGGCGAAACCGTCATCGGCATGGTTCAGATGTTGGCCGGCGAGAATGCGCAGCAGGTGGTTGAGCGGGTCAAGGCCAGAGTCAAAGAGATTGAAGCGACCCTTCCTCCAGGCGTGACCATCGAACCCTACTATGACCGAACGCTGTTGGTGTCGCAGGTGATGCGCACCGTGCGCAACAATCTGCTCGAAGGGGGCTTGCTCGTCATTGCCGTGCTGTTCCTCTTCCTCGGCGATCTCCGGGCAGGCGTGATCGTGGCGGCCGCCATTCCGTTGTCGATGCTGATCGCCTTCAGCGGCATGATGCAGGCGGGCCTCTCCGGCAATCTGATGAGCCTCGGGGCGATCGACTTCGGCTTACTCGTGGATGGTTCGGTCGTGATGGTCGATAGCATCCTCCGGCGATTGGCGAAGCACGGCGCGATGAGCCGGGAGGAGCGATTGAACGAGATCCTGGCGGCCGGCCGCGACATTCTTCGTCCCATGACCCTCGCCGTCACCATCATTATTCTTGTGTACGTGCCGATTCTGGCGCTGACCGGGATCGAGGGGAAAATGTTCCGTCCGATGGCGCTCACCGTTATCCTGGCGCTGGCGGGCTCTCTCCTCCTCGCCGTGACGGTAACGCCTCTGCTCGCCTTCTGGTTTGTGCGGGCTCCGTCAGGACGCAAAGACACTCGCCTGTTCGAACGGCTGCGCCGTGCCTATGAACCCTGTCTTAGGTGGGCGACGGCGCGCCCCACCTGGGTGGTGACGCCGGCGGTCGGGCTGTTTGTCGCGAGTCTCGGAATCGGCGCATGGATCGGCCTGGAGTTTGTGCCTCGGCTCGACGAGGGGGACCTGGCGATTCAAGTCTGGCGATTGCCCAGTGTCTCGCTGAACGAGTCGGTCAAAAATGCCCTGGACGTTGAACGGGTGCTTCGAACGTTTCCGGAAGTCGTACAGGTGGTCAGCAGGACCGGAAGTCCTGAGGTGGCAACCGACGTAATGGGCGTCGAGCTGTCCGATGTGTTCGTCAATCTCAAGCCGCAACACGAATGGACGACGGCCAGGACACGCGAGGATTTGATTGCGGCCATGAAGCCCGCCATTCTCGATGCGGTGCCCGGCGTCGGCCTCGGCTTTACGCAACCGATCGAGATGCGTTTCAACGAGCTCATCGCAGGCACGCGCTCCGACCTCGCGGTCAAGATCTTCGGGCCGGATCTGGACGTGCTCCGGCGGCAGGCCGAATCCGTGGCGCGGGTCTTGGAAACCGTTCGCGGCGCAGCAGACGTCAAAGTCGAGCAGGTGGCAGGCCTTCCGCTGCTGCGCGTGATTGTGGACCGGGAACAGATCGCCCGCTATGGGCTGACGGCAGACGATGTGCTCACCCTTGTGCGAACCACGCGCGTGGGGCGCGTCGTCGGCACCGTGGTGCAAGGCCCTCGCCGCTTCGACCTCGTCGTTCGCTTAGCCGACAGCGCGTCGGCTGATCCTGCGGCATTGGGCAATCTGCTCATCCCGACCGCGCAGGGCGAACTGGTCCCTCTCTCCCGCGTGGCGGCCATCCGGGTGGACACGGGGCCGGCTCAGATCAGCAGAGAACATGTACAGCGGCGCATCGTGGTGGAGAACAACATCCGGGGAAGGGACTTGGGAAGTTTTGTGGCAGAGGCTCAGCGAGCCGTCTCACGGGAGGTCTCGCTCCCCACGGGATACGAATTGACCTGGGGCGGACAGTATCAGCATCTTCAAGAAGCCGCCAGCCGGTTAGCCATAGTCGTGTCCATCACCCTCCTCCTGATTCTCGGCGTGCTGTCGGTGATTTTCAGCGCTATGCGCCCCGCGCTGCTGATTTTCCTCAATGTGCCCTTAGCGTTGTCCGGCGGAGTGCTCGCGCTCTGGCTGCGTGGTCTGCCGCTCAGCATTTCAGCGGTGATCGGATTCATTGCGCTGTTTGGCATTGCGGTGCTCAATGGGGTGGTCCTGGTTAGCCACATCCGGCAACTCGAAACGGAAGGGCTTTCGACGGAAGACGCAGTGAGGCAAGGCGCCATGGATCGACTCCGGCCCGTGCTGATGACCGCACTCGTCGCCAGCCTCGGCTTTCTCCCCATGGCAGTCGCCGCCAGCATGGGCGCCGAAGTCCAGCGGCCCCTCGCCACCGTTGTCATCGGAGGCTTAATCACGTCGACGCTGTTAACGCTGCTCGTCATTCCGGCAGTGTACGGTAGATTCTGCGGGAGACGCCTGCCATAGCGCGCGCTTCTAGCGCTGCGCCACGGGCGGAAGAAGCAGACGTATCCGGCGTCGACGGGAACCGCTCACGCTGACCGTGACAGTGAAAGAAAAGTCGTCCCTCAAATCCGCCTAATTCATCTTTGCCAAGCCCAGCGCTTTGATCGAGGCTCGAGCCGCGGCACTGGCTTTACTTGCGGGATTGAGCAACTGACCGGGATCGGCATGAACGCCGGCGGCCGACACACGCTTGCACTGTTGAATCACATCCGTAAGAGGCGCCAGGACCTGACTCCGGCGAGGATCCGAATCCGGCAATTGCGTGAGAATGGCGGCGGCGTCATTGGCAGCGGCTTCGCAGTGATGGACGATCGCCTTGGCGTCCCCCATGCCGCCGTGCGCCATCATGTCCTCCACATTCTTCATCAACGCCTCTCTCCGTTCTTGCAGCGCCGGCTCGGAGGCATCCGCCGTGCGAAGCCCAAACGCGAGATCACCGGACAACACGATAGTCACAAGACACACACACACAATACGGCCGACGGATACGTGAAGCTGTGTCACCTGCTCTCCTTAATAGCGCCCAGGCGGCTCTTTCATGGTCGTGAGCCTGCGATACAGTTGATGAAACTCGTCCGTACTGAGCGCAGGATTCTGCAGCTGCGCCAGCGCCGTCTGGTCGATTGTGGACTCCACCGTGTCGTCGTAGTTCGACGAGGCGATCGTCACGAAACGGGGGGGGAATAATCGCTCCGGTAAGAGAATGCCCACGTTCAGGTTGTACTTGAGCGCCAGACGGATCGCTTCCCGTGCCTTGTCGGCGGGAACGTCACGGCCAAGACCGATGTTCTGTGGCGGCCGGCCCATTCTGGCGAACTGAAAATGAACGTTCGTCAAGCCTGCCTGAGTAAACTCTTCGGTCAAGGTCGCCGTCCGACTCCGATACTGATCGGCCAGCACGACCTCGACGCGGCTCACCGGGGGAACCGCCGTTCCCTCGGCGATGACCGCCGGTGTCCCTGTCGCACCGACACCGACGGCCATGGCAAATGCGCACACAAATCGGCGAAGCGTCATGCTCTATTTCGCGTCGAAGGTAAATCCAACCGACGCGCTCCCATTCTCGACCACGGTGACTTCTTGTTCTCTCTCGCCGAGGACCGGATGCCAGGCCTTGATGCGATAGGTCCCGGCAGGAAGATCCTTGATCGCGAACGTTCCCTCCGTGCCGGTGACGGCATAATAGGGATTGTCCACGGCGAGCCCGTGTCCCTGCATGAAGGGGTGCATCCCACATTGCATCGTGACCTCGCGCCGGGTGCCGGTGAACCGAACCACGTCGCTCGTCCCCGCTTTCGTCAGGGCCGGCCGGTGAAACATGATGAAAATATGTTCCCGGTCCCGTTCATAAAACTGCAAATCGTGGGCGACTGAATCCAGATTGACGACGCTGAGCGGGCGCTCGTTCCGCACGACGGAGACGAACGGCACAAACTGGCAGATGTTCGCTTCGAGTTTGGTCTCTTGAAATTCGAACGGCTTGCCCTTGAACACACCTTCAATCGTCACCACCGCATCTTTCAATCCCTGCTGTTCGCCGACCGACACCTCACGCAGCAGCCGATAGCCCGACCCGTCTGACAGCGCCCCGCAATAGACCCGGTCATAATACCGTCGCAGCTCGAACCGCTGAGGATCCGGAATGTCACCGGAAAATTGGACCGTCCCCTTCACGGTCCCTCCGTTAGTGACCGTCGTTTCCTCGTAGGCCGCGGCCTGGGCCGCTCCCATCAGCCACACCGTCAGCAGTATCCCCATCATCATCCTCGCCACAACTCGACGTGCAGATCCAGACATAGTTCCCACCGTATACAAGGTTCATGGGGGAGCAGACATGCTCCCCCATGGTCTGAGTGATAGTGGACCGGCTTGGCACACTGTGTCGGCAGCATCCCCGCCTGAAAAGCGGAGACGCTGCCTGATGGCTGCTTAGCGTCCCACCAGCGATGTCCGCGAGACGGTTCCGTTGTCGCTCCCAAACTCCGCCTTCTTGCTGGCCGGAATTTGTGGAGTCAACGGAAGGACCCGCTGATCATCGATGGGAAGGACCTTGAAGAGTCCCCATTGTCCGGCGTTCACAAAGCCCGGACGCTGGTTCTTCCACATGTAGTCGCCGACGATCTTGTTCGGGCCGCCCGCGCCGCCCGTCAGATAGGCGTTGATGACTTCTGACCCGCCGAACTCCATGGTGCTGACCTGGTCGGCACCCTGCATGTACGGCTCATGCGGCCATTCGTGGCCGTCCACGGTGAACAGCTGCACCTGCTCGCTGAAGGCGCCGAGCACGTGCACCGCCACCGGATCGCCCACATGCGCCAGCAAGAGCGGCGTCGAGGGCGTGTCGCCGGTCTTCACGCAACTGAAGACCTCGGACACGTCGCAGCCCTTTTCCATCCGATACGCGGTCGGCTCAGACCGGTAGTTGACCGCCGTGATGCCGGCGACCTGTTGGATGTAGGGCATGAAGCTGACACCCACGATGTTGTCCTCGTCCTGGAACATCAACGAGAAATCGCGGTAGTTCTTCCGATTATCGTTCCCGGGGATCGTCCGATCCACGAGCACGTCGGCGCGCCAGCTGCTCTTCATCGTAATGTCGTGGCCCGTCACCGGATCGCGGTAGCGCGATCCCTTCGGACCGACGATGATCGACCCGAACAAGCCGTTCCGTGGATTCTCCACCACGTTCCCCCAATCCTGGATGAGGGCGGCCAGTTCGCCGTACTCCGGATGCGCAAAGTACGTGTAGGTCTTGCTCTGCCCCGGAGCGATCGTTTGATCGCCGGGGTTGTTGCCGACGTTGGCCCCGAACGAATCTTTCGGATCGAACGCCATCATATCGACGTGGAATCCGGCCCGTTCCTTGGCCATGTCGTTCTTCAGATTGATCTTCACGCAATCCCCGACGTTCACGTGCAGCGTCAGCGGGCTCGGCCGCAATTCACCGGCCTTGACCCGTCCACGATCCTCGTCGAGCACATACATCTTGCCCTGCTGATTCTCCATGACCATCTTGCGTTCGAGATCGACTTCCATCGTACCCGGCGCGCCCTCGTGATACCGGATGACTTGATCGATCGCCGACACATTGAAAGCCTTCACCGGCGCGTCTGCCGAGCAGACCGACGGCGCGGACTTCTGAATCTCTTCCCGGCTCGGCAAGGGCTTCAGATCCCCTTGCAGTTCATCAAAGACCCGGAAGATCCCCCAACTGCCTTCCGCAAAATGGGACGCGCGGCCGCTGTAGTAGAGATAGTCGCCCGCCTGCTTCTGCGGTCCACCCGCGGCAGGAATCGCCGGGTCGTACCGTTCACCGATCACCAGGTGCACCGTACTGCGCGGCATCGCCATGGTGGCGTACCGCTCCATCGGGAACCAGTGTCCGGTCACGTGCCAGGTATGCACTTCGTTGGCCGACCCGACCAGCGCCCGCACCAAGATCGGATCGCCGAGATAGCTCCGCAACAACGGCGTCCCCGGATCCCCGTGAATGCCGGACACAAACAGCTTCGACGGATCCGGATTGTTGGCCAGACGCACGCTCAACGGTTCGACACGCATGCTGTAGCCGCTGCCCGTCGTGGCTTCGCCGCCGTTCAGGAACGTCATCGCCGACTTGTTGATGCGCTCCGGGAACTGGTGCGACGGAGGTCCGTCTACCGTGACCGCCCCCATGCGGGCCTGCGGATTATCGGTCATGATCAGCTCCGCCGACCGGGCATTGCTGTCCATGATATGCATCATGACTTCGCGGAAACTGCCCCGGATATGGGCCGAGACCGGCTCCAGGGTGTGAATGTCCGCGATGGGACCGCTCCGGAGTTCTTTTCCGGTATACGGGTCATGATAGGTCGATCGCGGCGGCTCGGTGATGAACGCTGAGAACAGACCATGTCCCCAGGTATCGGTGCCGAACACGTGATCGTGCCAATAGACTGTGCCGAGGTCCGCGTCGACATACCAGCGCTCACGAATGAACTCGACGCTCGCAATGTCGTTCTTCTTGTGCGCGTACTTCAACGGACGGTCAAAGGTAATGGTATTGCCCTTGATGTCCTTGATCCGCGCGACCTCGAAATACTTCGGATCGTCCATGCCTACGCCGAGTTCCGTATTGACGTGGAACTTCGACGAATTCTTCACCGTGATGCTGCGTGAACCGGCTTTCGTATCAGCCGTCAGCGTCGTGTTGCCGGGCAGGGGCATGCCCTTGTCCGGTTGCGGATCCTCCAGCATCGTGAAGGCTCGCAACGACATGTCGTACGAGAATCCGATCGTCGGACCGTCGGACGCACTCGTATCGAACTGGAAGAAGTGCGGATGGAGATTGATCTTGTTCGCCCATCCGGTCCGCGCATCGTCCGGGATTTCGTTCTTGAAGACCACGTCCACGCAATCGTGCACGTTCCCGCGAATCACCAAGGGCACTTGTTTCTTGGGATTCTTGCGGACTTCTTCTTCCTCTTCATGCAGTACATAGATCATGCCGATCGGATCCACCACCGCGGCGGTTTTGGGAGTCGCCGGCTTGAGGGTGATCGGCAAGGTGATCGAATGGATATTGAAATACTTTCTCGGCGCATTTTCAGGACAGAGACTCCAGGGCCCCTGCGCGCCCGGCACAGGAGGCTCCGTGCTTCTGGTGCCGTCTTCACGGACACGGAACGGTTCCAACCAGGGCGCGCCGCCGTGATTGGGCGCAAACGGAGGCCGCTTCCCGAGGTGCGGACGCAACCAGGGGAACGCCAGCTTGCCCGTCTGCGGATCGAACGTGATCGCCGGACGCTGCAACGGCGTCGGCGAAACATAATCCGCCCACTTGTGCGGCGTCTCCGGCTCGTTCATCGCCCGCGTCCCGTTCCACTTCCAGTTCACCACGGTCGCATCATGCGCTTGTGCTTGCTTGACCTGATCTTCGGTCTTACCCGGCAAGCCCTGCGGCGGCAGCATGTACTCAACCCAATCCTTGATCGAGACCTTCACGGGATTGGCTTTCCAATCCGTCTTGTCCTTGGTGATCTCGTACTTCTTGCCGCCGTACCAATCGACCGTGGTGCCGACCAACTTGTCCGAACTCACGGACAACTTGATCTTCCCTTTGCGATCGGGCAACTCCACCAACGGCTTCATCACGTCAGTCTGGAATCCGACCGACTGCAATGTGTTGTACACACGCCAGAAGCCCCACATGCCGGTCACATAATGCTGGGGGATATGGCAATGGAAGACGAACTCACCCGCCAGCGCCTGGAGTCCGCCCGATCCGCCTTCGATGACTTCATCGTAGATCTCGGACGGACCGATGGATTGCACATCCAACCGGTCTGACGTATCGCTGATCGGCGGGAACTTCACCGGGCCGCTCTTCGACAACGTCGGATCGAGCTTGCTCGTACCGGGCTGTCTGGCCCAGCGGATCGATCCGCCATGCAAGTGATGCGAATGGACGATTTCGGATCCGCCGATCATGCGGAACTTGGCCGGATCCCCCAAGTAGGAACGGGGAACCGTCGTCGCCGGATCACCGAACGTGTAGGAGCCATAGCCCTGTGATTCATCGGCAAATCCCACCAGATGCGCTTGAATCTCCAAACGCTCGCCGTGCGGCTCACTGCGATAGTTCAGCAAGCGCGCCGCCGGACGATAGGTGTCCGTATGGGCATCGCGCTGCGGCAACATGTCGCCTTTGCGATCCAACAAGCGGAACGTCTCGTCGCCTGCCTCGTGATAGAAAATCACGAATTCGCGGAAGTCCGAGGCGTTCGCCAGGTCGATCATGGCTTCCCACCCGCTCTTCATCTCTTCCCCCGTAAACGGGCTGAGGAACCGGGCCCCGCGTGGCTCGACGACAATCGATCCCAGCAAGCCTAGAGAGTACTGATCACGGCTGGCATGGCTATGGAAGGCGCGGCCGCCTTCCTGTAAATCGATGGGAATGTACCATTCGAACTCGCCCGCTTTTCCCGTCGGAACCAGCGCCTCAGGGTTCATGGCATTCGCCGGCTTCCCCGTGCTGGCCACGAGCATCTGCGAACCGTTCACGATCATGTTCGTGGGTTCATTCTCAATCTGATTGCGCAATGTAATCCGCAGGCAATCGCCCTGGTTCGCCCGAATCACCAGCGGCTGGATCAGATCGCCCTGCAACCCGTTCGAGATGGCGCCGCCGGCAAACGTCGGATCCTCACTGTCCCGCGCCGCCTTGTTCTTCGTTTCTTCCTCACGCACACCCGCGACATTTTCGGTCAACGCATACATGTAGCCCGGATAAAAATCGCCGAACCGGTTCACGGTGATCTCGACATTCATCGCCGTGATGTCATACGCGCGGACCGGCGCCGTCACCGGGCAACGAGCGCCCTGCGTCACTTGCACCTTATCCGGATCCTCCGCCACCAGCAGCACACCCTGCTGCATGGCGTGGGCGCCGGCTCCCTGGAACGGCCCCTTACTCTTGACCTCTCGCTCGATCTGCTCGATCGCCTTCGACATCTTGTCCTGCAGCACCGGACCGGCCTGCGCATGCACCGGCGTCGCCACATCCGCATTGTGATCGACGGCGACATGCCCATCATGCGACATGACCGCGCCTGCAGGCATGGTCCCGGCCAACCCAAGACAGGTCGTCAGTCCCAACATTCCTACCCGCACCCACTTCGTTGATACACCCATACGTCCAGCCTCCTCCATCAAACCGTCTAGGCACCGTTCACTTCTACTGACTCGCAGCAACCCGGCTCTATCGAATTCGAAGTCTGGTGAAGGCCAATCTTCATCGGGGGGATCGTCAGGAAGCCGGTCCTTTCTCTCCCACTCCTTCACCAGACAGCGCTCAATTTCATTCACGCAGGACGTTGACTGCGCAGACTCTCGTGGACAGGGCTTAGAGCAAATTGTGTTCCCTATGTTCAGGCAGGAACGTTTCGACGATTTACAGAAATCGCCGACGATTCAGACGAGCGAGCGAATGGAGCGATGGGACAGCGCCGCCCCATCAGCGCAGGCAGGCACGCACAAATCTTTGAAGTTACAACTGTCTTCGATTTTCTACGGCGCGAGGCTGAATGGGGCGGCCAGGCCCCATTTTCACTCAGCCGGACGATGGGGCGAACAGAGCGGCGAAGAGGAACGGGCATGCGCATCGACAGCGGCCCGCTTGGATGACCGAGAAGAAAATCACGCCGCCAGAAATCTTGCACTGCGGAGATCTCCGCATTATAGTGCGCCTCTTCTATTCACCCTGCGCACCTTATGCAAACCCCTCGACGCTTCACGGGATACACGTCACGACCGCTGAAGTATCGCGGCGTCTTCAGCGCGGCGGTCTTCATCGCGCTCATGGGCGCCACGTGCCTGTTTGCAGCAACCGCGGCGACACCTGATATCGCCGCTCTCATCGCCGCGCAGGCCGAACCCTCTCCGATGCAGACCGTGGCAGCAGGCTCGTTCCTCATGGGTACGGCCCGTGCCAACCACGGATTGTTCAGCCTCGATCTTCACTATGACGACACAGAACAACCGCAGCGGCGCGTGTGGCTCCACCGGTATGAGATCGATCGGGATGAGGTGAGTCTGGGACAATTTTTACTGTGGCTCAGCCAGCAACAGCGCCCGCTCTCCGAGGGCCTGCGCAAACTGATCGAACATGTCACGACCGTCCATGCCCTGCCGCCGGATACCCTGGCGCGCTGGCCCGCGCTGTATGTCACCTGGTCCGAGGCGTCTGATTATTGCCGCGCGCAGGGAAAGCGTCTCCCGACCGAAGCCGAGTGGGAAAAGGCCGCGCGCGGCGAGCAGGCGAATCTCTTTCCCTGGGGGCCGCAATCACCGACACCGGCGCTGGCGATGTTCGGCCAGTCTAATGTACACGAGATTCCCATCGTCGCGCCCGTCGACAGCGGAGAGCAGGGACGCAGCCCCTATGGCCTGCATCACATGGCGGGCAATGCCGCCGAGTGGGTCGAAGACTGGTTCGGAATCGACTATTACATGACCATGCCGGAACGCGATCCACCCGGCCCGTCCACTGGACGCTACAAAGTCGTCCGCGGAGGGTCGTGGAAGAGTACGCCCGCCTTGCTGCGAACGGCGACCAGAAGCGGAGCGGCGCCGGACCAGCGGACGGCGTCCATCGGATTCCGCTGCACGCGTTCCCTGACGTCTGCCACCACTCCGACTCCATGAGGACCTGTATGTATTGGATGTGTCTCTTGTTGACGATTGGATTCAGCTTCGGCCCAATCACGCCGCCGCTTTCAGCCGCGTCACTCGACCGCGAACTCCCTGGCTGGAGAAGCTACACCAACGCCCGCTTCGGATTTTCTGTCCGCTATCCCGACACCTGGACACTCGGCCATCCGCTGCCGGACGGCATCGGCATCACGTTTCAGCCGCCGATCGATCAGAGCCTCGTCGCGCTATCCGGCCACATGAATCTCCTGGAGGGCACAAGCCAGGATGGGCGACAGACCCTCACTGAATTCGCCGCCGCGCATCGCCGGATCATCGCGGATCTCTACCGCAAGAAGACGGTCGAGATCACGTGGCAACCGGATCAGGCGGCGACCTTCGCGGGGCTCCCGGCCAAGCGCCTGGCCTTCACCTACCAAGACGACCAGCATCGCGCGATGCTGGAGATCCATATTTTTTCTTTGGGACGCAACGAAGGCCGAGGGGTCCGGATCAAGATGCCGGTCTCGGCGCACGATCAATTGATGCCGGCCATCACCGGCATGCTGAAGACCTATCAGCCGGGACGCGATCAGAACGCCGTGAGCCCTGTGGCGCCGAAACCCGATGCGCCACAGGCTGCGCCGCGCTCATGATTGGAAACCGGCGCGATGGGCCGGCCACTCCGTCAGGCGCATATGTCACGGACCTTACCGTGCCGTTCGCAGCCGATCCGGCAGATGCGTCAAATCGATGAGCGATCCATCGGCCAGCACCGCCGCGTGTTCGATGACACTCCATAGCTCGCGCAGATTGCCGGGCCAGGGATAGTGGCGCAGTCGCCGCCGTGCGCGGGGCGTGAAATTCTGCCACATGAGGTGGTCGTCCCTATGGCCCACCTGACAGGTCCTGAGAATCCAGTGCGCCAAGGCGTCGATATCGTCGACCCGCTCGCGCAGCGGACGAAGCAGAACCGGAACGACGTTCAGATGCCAATAGAGATCTTCACGGAACTCCCTTCTGTCGCAGCAGGCTTGCAGATCCTGCGTTGATGCGGCCATGACGCGCAAGTCTAGATCGTAATACCGTTCCTCCCCCACCCGGCGCCCACGGCACTCCTTCAACGCGCGCGCGATTTTTGCCTGGAGCCGCGGACTGAGACCGCCGACCTCGTTGAGATACAGGGTACCGCCTCGCGCCATTTCCAACAGGCCCGGCTGTGAACCCGATGATCCCGCGACGCCGAACACCTGCGCGTCCAGCGTCGCGTCATCGCCGGCGATACAGCCGACGGAGACGAATGGCTTTGACCGGCGCACGCAGCGCGCATGAATCGTTCGCGCCAGATATTCTTTGCCGGTGCCCGCTTCACCGGAAATCAGCAGAGCGGCCTCCGTCGCCGCCACTCGCTCAACGACGTCTCGCACCATCTGGGTTGCCGCACTGTTTCCAATCAACACTCCTTCTTGAGCGGCCGTGCCGCGCTCCATCAGGCCAGTGACCGGAGCGCGCGAGACCTCCGCGCGGACACTCGCAACGCCGCGTTCTTGACCGAGCGCGCGCTGCACCACGGTCCGGAGTTCCTGCCCGGTAAACGGCTTGGCCAGATAATCGAAGGCGCCATGCCGCATGGACGCCACCGCAGTTTGAATGGACGCATAGGCCGTCAGCAACACCACCGTGATCGCCGGATCGATCCGCTTGGCCGCTTGCAATAACCCAATGCCGTCGAGGCCCGGCATGCGAAGATCGGTGAGCAGAACTTGCGGACGCTCGCGCTCGATCACGGCCAACGCCCGATTCGAATCGGCTTCGCCCACGCACTGGTAGCGATGCCGGCTCAGAATTCGTCGACAGTTTTCAATCGCCTCGGGCTCATCATCGACAATCAATATCTTATCCGGCGTCAACGTCTCCACACGGTCCTCTTTCTGTGTCGCAGGGGGAAAGAGCGCGCAGACTCAGAGCTTCATCACGTGGAGCCCTGCCCGCCCAAGCCTCTCTGGCTAAAAGCTAAGCAAGTGCGATGCCGACAAGAAAGAGAATATGGGACAGCGACGCCCCATCAAAATGCAGACATGACTGAAGAGTTTCTGGCGAGACACTATCGAAGAACTGAGTCGGTCGCTCCTGCCCGCAGAGGAGTCAGAGAGATTCCAGCTAACTTGGCTCTCGAAGGCCGTGCCGCTTCACCATGCGTTCGATCGTCTTGCGATCCACGCCGGCTTCTTGCGCGGCGTTGCTCATGTGCCAGTCATGGCGTCTCAGAAGTTCCAGGAGAAAACTGCGCTCGAACGAACGGACGACTTCCTGCTTGGCCTGCTTGTAAGACCCCGCTTCCTCCGCGCCGGACTCATCCGATCCTGCCGCACGAATACGCTCGGGGAAGTGTTCGGCCCGGATCGTGGGTCCATCGGCCAGCGCCGCCACCCGCTCAATCACATTCTGAAGTTCACGAACATTGCCCGGCCAGGTGTGCGCCGTCAAACAAGCTAAGGCCGCCGGATCGAAGGCCGGCTCGCTCCCGCGCCCCCGGAAGCGCATCAGAAATTCCTGCGCCAACACCTGCACATCGCCCTGACGTTCCCGCAACGGAGGCAGCAGGATCGGAATGACGTTGAGGCGGTAAAAGAGATCCTCGCGAAACTCTCCCTTGCGGCACGCGTCTTCCAGATCCCGGTTGGACGCCGCAATCACCCGGACATCGATATCCGCGTAGCGCGTCCCGCCCACGCGGCGGACATGGCGTTCCTGCAAGACCCGGAGCAACCGCGATTGAAGCGTCTGGCTCATGCCGCTGACTTCATCCAGAAAAACCGTGCCGCGATTGGCCGTTTCGAATAGGCCGACCTTCGCCGCATGCGCTCCGGTAAACGCCCCCTTCTCATGGCCGAAGAGTTCAGATTCGAGCAAGGAATCCGGAAGCGCCACACAATCGAGCGGCACGAAGGGCCGGCTCGCCCGGTCACTTTCATCATGAATGGCGCGCGCCACCAATTCCTTCCCCGTTCCGCTCTCACCGTAGATCAACACGTTGGCATCTGTCCGCGCGACTTTTCTGACGAGCTCCTTCACGCCGCAAATCGCCGAGCTGGTTCCCCGAATAAAATCGATGCCGCTCTTCCTGACCGCGTCGCCGGCCGAGGCCGGCCGATCGAGCCCCGCCACAGAAGGGCTGCCGGTGCGCGGCTGCCCGCGGTATTCAAAGGCTCGCTTGGCCACATCTTCCAGATTCTTGCTGGAGTAGGGCTTGAGCACATAATCCAGCGCGCCGTATCGCATGGAGTCCACGGCAGTTTGTACTGTCGCGTAGGCAGTCATCAACACCACGTTGATCTTCGGATCGACCCGTTTTGCCTCAACCAGGACACTGATTCCATCGAGCCCGGGCATGCGCAGATCCGTCAAGACCAGTTCAGGCCGCTCCTGCTGGATGCGTTGCACGGCACGAATGGGGTCGTGCTCCGTCAGACAGTCATAGCCCAAACGGCTCAAGATGCGGCGGCAGTTGTCCAGCGCATCCACTTCATCGTCAACGATCAGTATCTTGCCTGTTCCCATTCCCATCCGGCCTCCTGCTGCGACTCCGCTGCCGACACCAACGCGGGAAGAGAGACCGTCGCCACGGCCCCGCGCCGGCCGTTGTCGATTTCAAGACGTCCACGATGATCGGCCACGATGCCGTAACTGAGGAATAACCCCAGGCCGGTGCCCTGCCCTTCACCCTTCGTCGTAAAGAACGGATCGAAGATGCGTCCCAACATCTCTGCTGGAATGCCGGGGCCCGTATCGCTGATCCGTACCGCCACCAAGCCGCCCTCTTTGCCCGGCCCCCCTTCGGAATGAACCGTGACGACACCTGGAGAAACGCCGCTTTCAGCCGCATCGATCGCATTATTGATCAAGTTTAACATCACCGTTTCGATGCGGTCGCGATCGCCCATGATCGGCGGCAGACTGGGCGACAAGACTGATTCAATACTGACCCCTTTGGTCAAGGCCCTCTCCTTAGATGCATCGATACAGGCTCGGAGGACACAATTCACATCCATGGGTTTCAACACGGTGGCCGATCCTCGGGACAAGGCCAACATACTCTTCGTGATCCGCGAGATGCGATCCGCCTGAGTCCGGATCGCCACCAAGTCTCGTTGCTGCTCCTCCGACACCCCCAACTGCGCGGCCTCGGCCTCCATACACTCGATCCGGTTGAGAATGATCCCCAACGGATTATTGATTTCATGCGCGATCCCGCTGGCCACCTTGCCCAGCGTCGCCAGACGTTCGGAGAACTGCAGCTGCTTCATGTGCTCCGTGACTTCGGCGGTTTTGTCTTCGACGCGCCGGGCCAGATCGGCATTCAACGCTTCCAGTTCCCCACGCGAGGCTTTCAGCCGGTCCGCCATATGGTGAACGGCGGCGGCCAGCTCCTCAAATTCATCGCCGGTCCGTATATTCAACGGACGGTCATAGGTGCCCTGACTGATGGCCTCTACACCGGTCTGGAGAATCTGAATCGGACGGGCAATCCGCGCGGCCACATAGCGCCCCATCGCCCAGAGCAATCCCAGCATCACCAGGCCGATCGCCGCCAGGTTCCGCAGCTGATCGCGAATCGGCGCATAGCTTTCCCCCGGCTCTTGCCGCACAAAGATATGCCACGAGTTATCCGGCAACGGCAGACCGGCGACCGGCGCAAACCCGACGACCGTATCCATCGCTCCATGCCCGTCGTCTTCCGCAATGCCCCATCCCGGGTGCGACGATACGATCATCGTCATCAATTGAGCGGGAATGCGATGGGCTTGCCGGGGCAAGATAGGACAGACCAGCGGATTGCCCGCCGCATCGAAGAGCATGGCGTGGCCGGTCTGCCCGATCCGAATCTGATTGATCATCGCGAAGAGGCTGTCGAATCGATAGGACGCTTTCACCGCTCCGATGACGGTGTGCTGCCGGTCATCGAGAATCGGCACGGCAATGTCGATGGTTTCCTCGGGCGTCCTGAAGGACCCCTCGTGCGCCGGAATCAGCCCGCTGATATAGACCTGATCGACGCCGCCCGCATGAATGGCCGTCCACCAGAGCTCCTGTTTGAATGAATAGTGGTCCGGCTCTGAACTCGCCGCCACCAGAGCCCCGTGCTGATCGGCAATCAACAGACCGACGACTTTGTCTCCGTCGCGCACCTTGGTCTCCAACAGGAAGCGGGAGAGTTCGGCGTTCACCAGCCGCCCGACCCCATCCCCGCCTTTCTCCCACGCCTGCATCCGCTCCGCAATCAATGCCTGCGTCTTCTCGCGATCGACCGGATAGGATTCATTGGCGGCCTCGACCGGCTGGCGCACACGCAACGGCGCAGATCCAAGGAGCCGCACCCCTTGGACTTCGCCCTGAACCAGCATCGTGACGCGATCGGCAGCCTGGATCGCCACCGCCTGAAGATTCCCGCCGATGACATCGCGCAACGAACGCATGCCCGACACATAGGCCAACACCAGACCGATCAGCAGCGGGATACACCCCACCAGCACAATGGCCAATACAATACGTCCGCGAATGGTTCGAATTTTCATCGCGCGGTATTGTAATCACCACGCCACGGAAAACTCTAGCCCATCGAAAGCGGGCGTTCACCGCTGTCATTCGCCCGACATCGCAGTCGTTGAACTCCCCGCGTCGAACGTTTATGGTACTCCCCATCGACCACGAACAGGGGTCACGCGACGAGGCGAGAGGCCGGACATTTGCGGAGGGCAGGGTGAAGCGAACGACACCGAATAAGACCGTCACCGCTCAGGAATGCGCCGTCATTCTGCGCGCAGTCGGCGACCCCACCCGGCTCGCTATTCTTGAGTCTTTGCTGACGCAGGAAAAATGCGTGAGCGATCTCGTGACGGAACTGAACCGTCCTCAACCGTACATTTCCCATCATCTCCGCATTCTCCGACAGGCAGGCCTCATCGAGGGGCAACGTGCCGGCAAGCAAGTCTGCTATCGCATTGCGCCCCATATGCAGAGCGCGCTGAAGCAGCGTGGCAAACAGGGGCTGGACTTTGGCTGCTGCCAACTGAATTTCCCCACCGCTAGCCGATAATCAAATGGACCTCGCGCTGTTCACGCTCATGCTGGCCCTCGCATTCGCGAATGGCACGAATGACGTATCCAAAGCCATTGCCACATTGGTCGGCAGCGGAGTCACGAACTATTCGACCGCCATTCGATGGGGCACGGCCTGGACCGCGGTGGGGGCCGGCCTGTCTGCCCTCGTCGCCACGGCCATGGTCAATACCTTCAGCACCGGACTGGTGCAACCGGACCGCAGCATTCCCCTGGCGTTCGCGTTAGCCGTACTCAGCGGGGCGATGGCGTGGGTCCTCTTGGCCTCACGAACGGGACTGCCCGTCTCGACCACTCATGCGCTGACCGGGGCAATTATGGGCGCCGGCCTGATGGCGTTCGGACAGGAAGGCCTCATGTGGCCGGCCCTGGCCAAGAAAATCGCCCTCCCCCTGCTGTTGAGTCCTCTGCTGGCCTTCACCGTGGCCATCATCGTCCATCCGCTGATCCGCGCGCTGGCGAATCGGTGGGAAGGACACTGCCTCTGCCTCATGCCCGCCGCCCGCGCCCTGGTGACGATTGACGCGCAGGGGATGACTCGCACCCTGTTTCAAACGGCTGGTCCGGGACAGCCGGTGCTGGCCGTCCCGTCTCAGTGCGACCGCGCCGGACTGAAGGGACTGGTCGTCGGCCTGGATAGCATCCATTGGATCTCCAGCGGCCTGGCCTCTCTCGCGCGCGGCACCAACGATGCGCCGAAGATCGTCGCGATGCTCCTGCTGGGACAAGCCCTTGCACTGCCCGCCGATAGCCCTCTTCGGATGGCGGCCTTTGCCGGTGTCACGCTCGCGATGGGATTCGGGAGCTACTGGGGCGGACTCCGCGTCACACAGGTGCTCGCAGAGAAAGTCACCCGCATGAACCATGTCGAAGGATTGTCGGCCAACCTCACGACCTCCTCTCTGGTGATGATCTCCGCCATGCTCGGACTGCCCGTCTCCACCACCCATGTCAGCAGCTCGTCGATCATCGGCATCGGCCTCCTCAACGGCATCCAGGCCGTTCGCTGGACAACCGTGCGCGATATGGTCCTGGCCTGGATCGTCACCATCCCCGCAGCCGCCTTGCTGGCCTGCTTCGCGTATCTGCTCATCACGCACCTCTCCTAACCGGGATCCCCGACACCCTCTCGCCATCGGCTTTGCCATACATATAGACACATGTACATGTGTTTATGTATAAACGGGGCCTTCTTCAGCCGAGAAAGGAGCCTCTTCACATGCACCGCCGGAACAACCGACAGACCGCGCGCATATTCTTGGTCCTCCTCCTCCTGGTCGGGAGTCCGGTTCGCGCCGACCAACTCCCGTTCCCCGAGCCGGCCAATGAAAACGCCTATGCCGTGCCGATGGAAAACTTGCGCCTGCGCCTGTGGGCTCAGTACCGCGTGCTGTACAACGCGAGCAACATTCCCGGCGGCATCAATAACGGCAGCTTGCCGTCCGCGGGAACCGGGCCGGGGAAACTGAATTACGGAGACACGACCGGCTACGACTTCTTCCGGCAACGGATGCGGTTGGCCTTCGATATCAGACCCAAGGACGACGACCATGTCGGCGGCTATATGCAAATGGAATTTCGCGGCGGCTTCGGTGGTTCCAGCCCGGCGGCCAGCGACCCGCGCGGAGAGTCCGGGGCGAATGCCGACGGAACGCCCAACGCCTTCAACCGGCTGCAAGCCCGCGGCGTCCGATACGGCTATGTCTATTTCACACCGATTGAAAACCATACCCTCGTCGTGGGAATTCTTCCGACGCTCGACCAGGTCGGCCGCGTACTGTGGGACGGCGAATGGGATTTCTTCGTCGGCGGCGCGTCGTTGGGCGGCAAATTCGGGGAAGCCGATTACCGAGTGGGATTCTACCGCTTCGCATCGGATCTAAAGGCCGGGACGATCGGACAGGGATTCGGGAAAGACGGTGACATGTGGGTGACGGACTACAATACCCCACTCAAGCTCGGTTCGTACGACCTCAAGGTCGGCGGCCACTACTACACCATGAATCTCGGCAAGACCGAGAATATCTCGATCGGCGATACGCATGAACATTGGATCGCACTGACGGCCTCAGGGTCCTTGTTCACCACCGGCGCATGGAACAGCTACCTCATGGTGAACAGCGGCCGTATCGGCACCGGCACGACCGGGAATAACCACACCGGCTACTCCGGCAAGTTTGAAGGCACCCTGCCCATCGGCCCGGCGACGCTCAACCTCTTTGCGCTCTATTCATCCGGCGACAAGGCCGGCCAAACCAGCAATCAGTTCACCACGCCCGAAGCGATCCTCGGGACAAACGGCTATTGGGGCTACTCCCATATCTTCAACGCCAATGCGCCAGGCGACGTCAATGACTTCGGGATCAATCTAAACAACGGCGGAGCCGGACTCTGGACCGTTCAAGGACAGCTCAAATTTCCCATCATCCCCAGACTGACCGGCACTCTGGAGAGCGCGTACTTCGCCGCCGCTCGTTCGCGTGACTTCGGCACACGCGGAGCCACGACTTATATGGGTACGGAAACCGGCGGTATGCTGACTTATAACCTGGCAAAGAATCTGAATCTGGATGTCGGCTTCGCGCATGCCTTTATGGGCGACTTCCTAGCCAATCGGACGCAAGCAACCAATGTCGAACGATCCATCTATGAATTCTTCACGCGGTTTCAGTATGCGCTCTAACAGGAGGCTGAAAAAGGCCGCCAGAGGCGAGGGAACCCTTCATGCCCAGCAGAGGATGTCCCCATATAATTCGCACATACCACGTGGTTCAGCCTCCAGCTAAGACCACACCGGCGTTCGATGATGGTTGCAGAAAGGAAGGGACAAGATGAGCGATTTATCCAGACGACACTTTCTCAAGCTGGGCGCCTGCGTAGTCGGAGGCGCCTGTGCGGCAAGCGCTCTGCCCGAGACGGGACATGCGGGAGACGCAGTAGCCGCTTCCACGCTGACGACCACCTTACCCTATCCGCGCGTCAAGCTGGTCCACCTCACCGATCTGAAAGCGGGCCAGGAGTTGCGATTGTCGTATCCGGACAACGCGTCGCCCATCAGCCTGCTGAAATTCGGCAAGCCTGTGCTGACCGGCATGGGGCCGGATCAGGATATTGTCGCCTTCAGCCGGTACTGCACCCACATGGGCGGCACCCTGCAATTCAAGGCAGACACCGGAGCGTTTCATTGCCCGCTCCACTACGCCATGTTCGATGCACAAAAGGGAGGCCTCACCGTCATTGGCCAGGCAACGGATAATCTGCCGCAGGTTGAGCTGGAGATCGACGCGAAAGGCGATATCTATGCCGTCGGCATCAAGGGCCTCATCTATGGACGGCAGGCGAATGTATTGGCGTAACCGGTGATGGCCCGGAGAGGAGAACACTTATTATGAGCACGATTTCGCATGGCGAAGACCGGGTGCCGGTCCCGCCGACCGATGCCCAGCAATTCACTACCGTCTGTTCCTACTGCATCGTGGGCTGCGGGTATAACGTCTATAAATGGCCGCTCGGCACAGAAGGCGGCCCGAAGCCTCATCAAAACGCGCTGCACACAGATTTCACCAAGCAACAGCCGGAGCGAACCGGCACCTGGATTTCACCGGCCATGCACAATGTCATCACGGAACGGAATGGCCGGAAGTATAACCTTGTCGTATTGCCGGATCATGACTGTGTCGTGAACAAGGGCAACCATTCGGTCCGCGGTGGAACGCACGCGGATGTGCTGTATGCCCCGGATCGTCCCACTGCCGACCGGCTGACGACACCCCTGCTCTATCGAGGCGGCCAGCAGCTCCCGACCACCTGGGACGACGCCTTGACCCTCGGCGCGAGAATTATCAAAGCCAGCCTCGACAAGTGGGGACCGGACGCCATCGCCATGAAATTCTTCGATCACGGCGGCGGAGGCGGAGGGTTTGAAAACAACTGGGCGGTAGGGAAATTCTTCTTCACAGGAATCGGCACCCAGATGGCCTCCATCCACAATCGGCCCGCCTATAACAGCGAAGTCTTCGCCTCAGGCGACGCCGGTATTGCCGCACTTCCCTCCGCCTATCTGGATGCCGAACTCGCCGATACCATCCTGTTGATCGGCGCGAATTCCTATGAAACCCAGTCGGTGTATTTCCTCGAACATATGGTGCCGAATCTGTCCGGGGGAACGTTGGCTCAGAAAAACGCATCGCTGCCGGGCGAGCCGCATGCAGCTGGCAAGATCATCATCGTCGATCCGCGCCGGACGTCCACAGTCGCGGTGGCGGAAGCCGCGGCGGGCAAACAGAACGTCTTGCATCTGCAACTCAACAACGGGACCGATATTGCGTTGCTGAACAGCCTCTCCCGTTTGATCTATGAACAGGGATGGCACGACTCCGCGTTCATCGAGCGGCGGACGGAGAACTTTGCAGCATGCAAGGCGAAGAACCTCGCACAAGATCTCGACGAGGCCATTCGTCTGACAGGGATCTCCAGAGAACAGATGATGACCGCCGCCGAGTGGATCGCCAAACCGAAATCCCCAACACACCGGAGACGAACGCTTCTGCTCTACGAGAAGGGACTGATTTGGGGACTGAAGAACTATGAGAACGTGGCGTCGGTCGTCGATTTGGCCCTGTTGACCGGCAACCTCGGAAAACCCGGCACGGGATGCGGCCGGCTGGGCGGCCATCAAGAGGGGTACAGCCGTCCGAGCTATCCGGGCAAGCGCCCGCCGGTGAACGTGGACGAAGTTGCCATCAAAGGAGGCGCCTCCAAAGTCTTCTGGGTCGCCGGCTGCAACCCGGCGGGCGGCACGTTGAACGCACAGCAGTTTCGCCTCGCCCTCGCCCGGCGCACGGCACTGGTCAACCAGGCCTTGGATGCCGCCGGCGGTGGGACGCTCGAAGAGCGGGTACAGGCGGTCCTCGGCGCGTTGGAGCAAGGCGGTCTCTTTCTCATCGTGCAGGACATCTATCCGATCGACACCGCCCGCTATGCGCATCTCGTGCTGCCGGCGGCACAATGGGGCGAAATGAATCTGACCTCGATCAACGGAGAGCGGCGCTTGCGGCTCTACCAGAAATTTATGGATGCGCCGGGAGTCGCGGAGCCTGATTGGAAAATCATGGCGATGATGGCGCAGAAAATCCAGGCGCTCTACCAGGCAGAGGGGAACAGCGAGAAGGCCGCGCGGTTTTCCGGCTTCGACTGGCGCACGGACGAAGAGGTGTTTCGTGCCGCCGCAGCCGGCGTCAAAGGTGCGCAAGAAGATTACGGCGAGACCACCTATGCCATGCTCGCACAATTGAAAACCAACGGCGTACAGACGCCGGTCAAGGAAATCACAAACGGACTCCCCGTAGGAACCACGCGGCTGTTTGAGGATGCAGGGAAATTCACATTCATTCCGGCATCCTGGCCAGGCTTTCCTCCGCAACTGCAACAGTTGATGAGCGACGCACGGTATCCGTTCTGGGTGAACAACGGCCGATCCAATCACGGATGGCAAACGCTGTACGACGATCTGCGCAAACCCTACGTCATCGGCCGCGAACCGTTGCCGCACGTCGAAATCCATCCGCAAGATGCCGCGACACTCGAAGTTGAAAACGGAGATCTCGTTGAACTCTTCAATCCCTACGGCACGGTGACCGCGCTGGTCGTCGTGGTAGAGTCCAACCAAACTGGCCATGTGTTTATGTTGTTCGAGCATCCGAAGGGGTGGGCCAATAGCCTGACGACAGACTATGTCGACCCTGATACCACGATCCCCTATTACAAAGGCACCAAGGCCGGGATCCGGAAAATTGGAACGCTTCCTGAGCTGAAAGAACAGCTCTCCTTTATTCCAACGAATCGAACATGACGATGCGCCACCCACAGACAGCACCACCTCGGCGACTCGATACGCTATGGAAGCAGAGCTGTGCCGCTCTCGTGCTGAGTGCTTGCGTACTCAGCAGCGCCTGCGCGACCGTGGGGCCAGTCGGCCGGTCGATTTACGAAAGTCCCGATACAATCGTTCGGCTGGAACCACGCAGCAAGATCGCCTTCCTGCACGACCGCGGCCCCACCCATGCGGTGTCATTCACTCGCGAGCAAATCGAGATCCTGCTTACTTCAATTTCAGCGAGAAATAAGATCGGGCTCTTGCGCTCCTTCACCGGTGACCCAGGGACGCCCAGACTGTTCGACTCGTCAGACATTCACCTCCTGAGCGGACCGCTTCAGGAGGCATTCGCGCAAGCGAATGCCGAAGAGGCCGTCGTGTTCTACCGCGCGAAACCAGGCACGGGCGCGCGCCAGCGCGTGACCTCCGGCACCATCGTCGCACACCAAGATACGCTGCGGCTGGCCATCGCGAACTTCTGGCACCCCCTTATCACGACCGCGTCAGAGGTGGGCAGCACGGACCGGCTGCACGATATCCGTGAAACCACCGGGTATGTCCGCGACCACCCTTGGACCTCGGTCGGCGAACAGGACTTTGCCGTCTTTTTTGATGATGCTCGCTACCAAACGACCCAGCGCCAAGGCAGTCTGGTTGAATATCCCGAGCGGCGCTTGTCCATCGCTTATCAGTCTTATCTGAACGCCAATCCCGATCCGATCAGGCGGGCACAAGAAGCCCACGATGCCGTGCAGCAGGCAACGCTGGGAAAAGCGGAAAGTCTGGCGATTGCCGATCTGAAAAAGAGAATTGCCGACTTGGAGCGGGCGAATGCGGAACTCACAGCGAAGGTGCCGAAGACGGCCGCCCCCCTTGATCCGGCGCCTACGTCGACTCAGGGATCCGCCGTTCAAGCGGGCGCATCCTCGCAGTCTCAAAATCAGATTCAGGAATTCATGCAGCGGCTAGAGAAGCGCGTAGCAGAGCTGGAACAGGCACTCAAAGAAAGCGAGTCCCACAGGAAATAACCGAGTACGCCGCACGCGCTCGGCAACAAGGCTGCCGCCGCCAGGCCGCATGGAGCAGGACAACCTGCGCGCCAAGATCTACTCGTCGTGGGTTTTCTTGAGTCGCCGATCCAGGGCGAAGCGGGTCATTCCAAGATGTTTGGCCGCCAGCGTCTTGTTGTAATCGGCCAGCCGCAAGACTTCTTCCACGATCGCGCCCTCTACATCGGCCAGCGATTGCTGCCCCAGCTTCATCTCGACCCGCACGACCGGCTCCGGTCCCGGCGCCGTAGTGACGGCCACCTGCTTGCCTGCTTCGCGCAACTCCGCCGGCAAACAGCTCGGCGCAAGCGTCCGGCCCTGACAGAAGATCATGGCCCGCTCAAGAATATTCTGGAGCTCGCGGATATTTCCCGGATAGTGATAGCGCTCCAGCAGCGTGCGGGCCTCCGGGTCCAGTTCGGGCACCGGCTTCCCGAAATCCTGAGCGAACCGGACCAGCGCGCGCTGGCAGAGATCGAAGATGTCCTCCACTCGATTCCTCAACGGCGGCAGCTCGAAGGCGACCACGTTGAGCCTGAAATAGAGATCCTCGCGAAAGGCCCCGCGCCCCACTTCCTTTTTGAGATCGCGGTTCGTGGCCGTGATCAGACGGAAATCCACGCCGATATCATCGGTCCCTCCCAGGCGCCGGAAAGAGCGTTCCTGGATGACGCGCAAGAGTTTGGCCTGCATCGAAAGATCGAGATCACCGATTTCATCCAGGAACAGGGTCCCGCCTTCAGATTTTTCGAGCAGCCCGAGCTTGCGCTGATTCGCGCCGGTAAACGCGCCCCGCTCAAACCCAAACAATTCGCTCTCAAACAGCTCCTTGGGAATCGCCGTGCAGTTGACCCCGATAAACGGCGCCGACGCCCGGGCGCCGTTGTGATGAATCACGCGCGCAAAAAACTCCTTCCCCGTTCCGGTTTCACCGAGCAGCATCACCGACGATTTGGGATTCTCTGCCACTTCACGCACCTGTTCGAGCAACTGCTTCATCACGTGGCTCTGCGCGACCAGATGGCTCAATTGGTATTGACTGTCCCGATGTTCGAGCTCGGCATCCAGGCGGCGGCGAAGGCTCACGACATCCAACACGCGGGCGACCACCGGATCGATGCCCTCCAGATCGACCGACTTAATCAGAAAGTCGTACGCCCCCAGCTTCATCGCTTCCACGGCATCCTGCACCGTCCCGTACGCCGTCAGCATAATCACCATGGCGGACGGAGCCAGCTGCCGCAGACGCTTCAAGGTGTCGAGACCGTTGAGGCCGGGCATCTTCAGATCGAGCAAGATGAGATCGGGCAGCTCGTGCCGGAGCGCTTCCAGCAGCGCTTCGCCGGATTCATATCCGACGGCACGATGCCCCTGCCGAGTCAGCCGCTTGACGATCGCGGCGCGAATCGCCTGTTCATCATCCGTTACAAATACCGTTGCACGCATCGATTAGCCTTTCACCGCCTGAGCATTCTGACTCAGCGGAAGCCAAATTCTCACGGAGGTCCCTTTGCCCGGCTCACTCGTCATGTGAATATCGCCACCATGGCTTTCAATAATATTTCTGCAGATCGCCAGCCCCAATCCCGTCCCATGCCGCTTGCCCGTCGTATAGAACGGCTCGAACACGTGCGGCAGCGCCGCTGAGGAAATCCCGACGCCGGCATCTTTGACCAGCACCACGATACCCGGCCGCTCCTGGCCGGACAACTCGAACGCCGTCACGTCGATGGCCGCCCCGTCCATCGGAGACGCATCGATCGCATTGTGGATGACGTTCAAGAGCACCTGCTTGATCTGATCCCGATCGGCATGCACGCGATCGGCCAGCGGCGACAGGGCCGACTGAATAGCCAGATGCTTGGCCTGCAGCGGCACATCGAGCGTCTTGACGACTTCGGCGATCAATCCAGATAGTTCGAACAGTACCGGCGCCAGCTCTCGCGGCCGCGCATATTCGACGATTTGATTGACGATGCGGTCCAATCGTTTCGCCTCTTTCAAAATCACATCGATATCCGCCCGTCGCGAATCGCCGTCCGCGAAATCATCGAGTAGAAGCGAGGCGGTCGAGCCGATCCCGACCAGCGGATTCCTGAGCTCATGCGCGATGCCGGCCGCCACCTGCCCCAACATCGCCAGATGCTCCGCCCGGCTCAATCGGGACTGCAAATCCTCCAGCGCCGTGATATCGACGTTGAAGCCCACGTAGACTTGCGAAACGCCGTCGCCGCCGTCGATGGGCAACCGGCGGCTCAAGACTTTGCGCACACTTCCGTCCTTGTGCAAAAAGCGAAAGACGGTTTCGTACGACTGGCCTTGCGTCACCGCCTGCGAAAATTCGGACAGCACCCGATCGCGATCTTCCGGATGAATCTGCTCTCTGAAGGCATCGGGATCCACCGGATCATTGGGACCGAGGCCCGCTAATTCTTGGTTATAGCGATTGCTGAAGGTGATCTGCATGCCCTTCGTGGTAAAGATTCCAAACGGCGCATGATCGACGAGACCGCGATACTTCGCCTCCGAGGTGGCTAAATGCTCGTTCAGCTGACGAAGCGCGGCTTCGGACTTCTCCATCGCATTGAGGTGGCCGCGAATCTGGGTGCTCATGTCGTGCATGACCCGCGTGAGATCCCCGATCTCGTCCGTGCGCGCCAGCACGGCAATCGCCGGGACGAGACCCGCGGGCGAAGAACCGACCGTCGTGGCCAGGCTAAGCAGCGGAGCGGCTATCGAACGGGCAATCAGATACAAGGCGCCGACCATCAACCCGAAGGTAAAGACGCCTCCGCCCAGCACCACAAACAGCGTGGAGGTGCGATCTTGGCTCAATTGTGCCAGCTTTTCAGCGACGCTCTGCTGCTCGAACCGGTCGAAAATCCCCATTTGCCGGCGAATCTCGACCATCAGTTCCCGCCCGCGCCCCTCTTCCATATAATGAAAGGCGTCCTGTTTATGGCCGTCCTTGATCGCGTGAATCAAGGCCTCTTTCTCCGTCACCAACTGGACGACGAGCGCCTGGATATTCTTGAACCGATCCGACTGGTCGCCTGAAATGCGCCCGGCAAGATCACGGCCGATGGCATCGATCCCTTCCTGCGCGACGCGATAGGGACGCAGATACCGGTATTGCTCGGTCAGTACGTAGCCCCGGAACCCGGTCTCCAGATCGACAACCAACCGCATATACTCAGCTGCATTTTTTTGCGCCACATACAGATTATCCAGCTGCTCTTCGTCCTGCGAAAACGTCTGAATGCTCTGATAGGTCATCACGCTCAAGACAATGAGGGCGACGAGAGGAATAAACGACGCGAGCAACAGCTTGCGGTGAATCGGAAGATTGTTGAACAAGCGGGCGGCACGCTCGCGCATAGGCACTCCATGAAACTGCGTCATCCTAGGAGGGCACTCCCCACCCTGTCAAATGTCCGAATGACTCACCGTCAGCGCCCATTCAATCGCACTGTGCGAGCCGTGCGAAACCGCTCAATACCATTTCAGCACGGACCAAAGTCAGAACTATTGCGCGGTTTATGCGAAGCACACGACTGGCACCGAGGTTGCTTAACGAGATTGCTGAATTTATTCACGGCCTCCAACCCAGGCGATCAACCGGCGGCACCATGGAATCCTAAAGGAGAATCCGCAATGGACTACGTCAAACCTCTCGGCGTTGTAGAAAGCATGCTGGCCGGCGGTACCACCAAGCTGAACGTGCCCCCGCGGCATCTGGTCATTCGAGGGATGCTGGCCGGCGCGTACCTGGGAATCGCGACCAGCATGGCCGTCACGGTCGCCGTCGAGACCGGGTCCTGGATTGCCGGCAGCCTCCTGTTTCCCTTCGGACTGGCGTTGGCCATCCTCCTGGGAACGGAAATCATCACCGGCAGCTTCGCGCTGCTGCCCTGCATCGCCGTCGCGAGCCGCGGGCAGGTCAGCATGAGTCGCGTACTGGCCAATTGGGGATGGGTCTTTCTCGGCAATCTCTTAGGGTCGATGCTGTATGCCCTCCTGTTCGCACTCTGCATTACGACGGCATGGGACAATATCGTCCCTCCGGTCGGCGCCAAACTGATCGCGATTGCCGAAGCCAAAACGAACTACTATGCCGCCCACGGCTCCGCCGGCATGCTCACGGTCTTTACCAAAGCCATCCTCTGCAATTGGATGGTGAGCTTGGCCGTCGTCGCGTCCTACGCCTCGAACTCCTTTAGCGGGAAATTACTTGCCATCTGGGGACCGACCGTGCTCTTCTTCTCTCAGGGATTTGAACATGCGGTCGTCAATATGTTCGTGATCCCGGTCGGTATGCTGCTCGGCGCCAACGTCACGGTCTCCACCTGGTGGCTCTGGAATCAAATCCCGGTGACATTAGGCAATCTGGTCGGCGGCATGCTCTTCACTGGAATGGCCATCTATCTGACGCATCGGACACCCGCACCGGCAGTGAACCTGCCCGTCTCAACAGTCCAACCGCCCCCGGCCCAGGCCCAGCACAGCTATTCTCCGTCTTTTTAAGAGAGTGAAGGCAGCGCGGAATGACAACGGTGTTTCTCAGACGATTGCGGGGCTGGCGGTTTGTGCTCTTCAATGCCATCCTCGGCCTGGCGCACATCGTGGTGTTGTTCAATGCCGGTTCGTATATCGCGCTGCTGCCGCACGTCTCCGGCGACCTCGGCGGCGTCCTGCCGAGTTTTCTCACCTGGGCGCAAACCGACTTCATGGTCGGGCTGGCGCTGGGCTTTCCTCTGGCGCGCTATCTCTCCGGCCGCATCGGCGACTATCGCCTGCTGATCAGCGCATTCCTCGTCTATAGCTGCGCCTCGTACCTCTGCGGCGCCAGCGAAACCCTCTCGCAATTTCTCCCGGCCCGAATCGCGCAGGGCATCGCCGGCGGCATCACATTGCCGATCGCCCAAGCGATGCTGCTGAACGAGTACCCGAAGCGGTCGAAAGCGCTGGCCCTGAGCGTCTGGGGATTGTTCAGCATCACTCCCTTCACCATTGGGATGCCGGTCGGCGGGTACCTCGTCTATCTATTCGGCTGGCGCTCACTGTTCTATTTGGATTTTGTGCTGACGATGATCGTGGTCGGAACGCTGGCGGCGCTCCTCCACGGACGGGGGTTCCGCCGGCGATACGGGCGGTTCGACCTCGTGGGATTTTTGCTGCTCCTGCTCCTGCTTCTGGGTCTCCAGACCTTCCTCAACATGGGCAACGATTTCGATTGGATGGACTCTCCCCTCCTCCAAGCGATCGCGATCGTCCTGGCGGTCGCGCTTCCCTGTTTTGTGATATGGGAACTCGGCGAGCGGCACCCCACCCTGGACCTCCGGCTGTTTCGACACCGGAACTTTTTCATCGGCGTCACCTGCCTGACCGTTGGATTCTTTTCCGTTCAGGGACTGCTCTCGCTCCTGATTGTGCAAATCCAGCTGATCCTGGGCTATTCGTCTGAATTGGCCGGCTTGGCGCTGCTCCCCCTGGTGCTCTTCGGCGCCCCCGCTATTGCGGTCATGCACATCCTCTGCAAATACGTCGATGCGCGCTGGCTGATCTGTTTCAACAGTCTCGGATTTGCCGCCACGTTTTACTGGATGGGCCTGTACGACGACCCACACTCCTTTGACCAACTCTTCTGGCCCATGGTCGTCGAAGGCATCTTTCTGGGATCGTTCTTTACCCCGTTGACCGTGTTGATTCTGCACGGCTTGTCCGGCCCTCTGATTCTCCGCGCGGCCGAGGTCGCCAATCTGTTGCGCGTCACAGCCGGGGCCTTCGGCATCACATTCCAAAGCATCATCCTCTTTCGACGCGCGCACTTCCATCAACTCAATCTGGCCGACCATTTCGGCGGGCGGCTGTCGATCTCGTACGATCCGCTGGGACAGTTGATGACCAAACTCATCGAGGCGGGAGTCGCGCCGGCGCAAGTGAATGCCACGCTCGGCACCATGATCAAACAAGAGGCGGCGATCTTGAGTCTGAACGATGCCTTTCTGGTGGCCAGCGGCCTGTTCCTCGGCATCGCCGCGCTGGTCTGGTTCGCGCATCCGACCCACAGGCCGCTCCCGCTGACTCCAGCAGAAGAGTTGCGAGAACTCCGTGCGGAAGAATTGATCGAGGAGATGCCATGACCTTCCCTGGCATTGCAACCTCGCGACTACGGACCGGCCTCGGCATCGCCGGTGCGCTGCTCTTCGGCAGTTGCGCCTGGATTCCGCCGGGGAATCCTCCCGCTGAGTTGCTTGAGCCGCCGGAAATGCGCGAGACCCTGGCTGAAGTCGAGAGCCGGCTGCAGCAATGGCCGGAAGATCGCTGGTGGACGCAATTCAGCAATCAGGAATTGAACGACCTGATCGACAGCGCCCTCAAAGATAACCCCGGCCTCAAGCGCGCGTCCGCGCGGTTGCGAGAAGCGGAAGCCCTGGTGAAAGTGGAAGGCGCGCGGCTGCTGCCGTTTCTGGAGGCCGATGCCTCGCTGACCCATGAGCGCATTTCGCAACATGGCGTGTTTGCGGTGCTGAATCCGAAAGTGGCGGGAGACAAGATTCTGCTGGGCATCGTCAACCCGCTGAGCTTTCGGTACGAATTCGATTTCTGGGGGAAGAACCGGGCCACGGTCGAAGCGGCCCTAGGACAGGCAGCTGCGGAAGAAGCGGAAAAGGCCGACGTGCGCCTGCGGCTGACCGCCGCCATGGCGCGATCCTATTTCAAAGGACAAGCATTACAGCAGCAGCTCGACATCGTGAAAACCTTGGTTGCCATCCGCCGGGATCTCAAGACACTCGCGGAAACCCGATTCCGTCTCGGCCTGGATAACGAACAGCCGGTAAAAATCGCCGTCGCGGATTATGAAGCGGCCTTCAAGCGGCAAGCGGGGCTCCGCGATCAACTCGACGTCCAGCGCCATGTGCTGGCGCGGCTGGCCGGCCAAGGCCCGGATTATTCGCTCCACTTGTTCGCGAAACCGGCCGTCGTGATTCCCGAACAGATTACCGCCCCCGACCATCTATCCATCGGACTGTTGGTCCGCCGTCCTGATCTGGCCGCGGCCCTCTACCGGGCCGATGCCGCCGCCCGGTTGGTCAAGGTCGCGAAGACCCAATTTTACCCCACGATCGATCTCACCGCGTTCGTCGGATTCAATGCGCTGACGCTGATGAAACACGCCGATAAATTGTCCAACCTGTTATTCAGCGGTCAAAGCAACTCCTATGGCTTCGCGCCGGGACTGCGCATGCCCTGGTTCGAGGGCGGCCGGCTGCGTGGTGAACTGGCCGCGCAACGGGCGGAATATGACTCGGCCGTGGAGCTTTATAATGAAACGCTGCTCGATGCGATGCGCGATGTGGCGGACAGCCTCAGTGCCTGGCAATCGACGCGCGAGATGATTGAATCGCACAAGCGCCTGATGGCCTCCCTCGGTGAAGACGTGCAGTTGGCGAAAGTGCGGCTCATCACCGGCCTGGACGACGACCGCGAGGTCTTGCGGCACCGCCAGCCCGTGCTGGAACAGGAGTATGCCCTGCGCGCGCTGGAAAGCGACCAACTGGTGGCGGCCGTCGACCTCATCGAAGCGCTGGGCGGGGGCTATAAGAATCAGGACATCGAAAAGAGACCACACCATAACCCGAGTGCACAATGACGACCACACCGACTCCACCCACGCCTTCACCGGCACCGGCACCGACTTCGTTCCGAATCCATCCCAAAGCCATCCGCGCCCGCCGGAACCGCCGGCTGCTAATCGTGGCCGCGCTCGTGCTGATCGCCTCCATCGTCTACCTCAACTACTGGTGGACGCACGACCGGTTCTGGGTCCGCACCGACAACGCCTACGTGACCGGGAACCTCGTCCCGGTGGCGGCGCAGGCCTCCGGGATTGTCACGCAGGTCCTGGCCGAAGAAACGCAATTCGTCAATCGAGGCGACTTGATGATCCGCCTCGACGAACATCAGGCCTACGCGGCATTAGGACGCGCGCGCGGGCACCTCGGCGAAGAAGTCCGGCGCATTGCAGCGCTGTTCATGACCAGAAAACAGCTGGCGGAACAATTGACCTCGCGGTCCGCCCGCCTGAATCTGGCACTCCACGATCTGGCACGCTATCGGACCGCGGCGGCGAGCGGCGCCGTGTCTAAGCAAATTCTCCAAAATACGTCCGACAAAATTCTGTCGCTGGAAGCGGATGTGCGGGAAACGAAGGCCGAGCTCGATACGCTCGATGCGCGGGTGGGCGGCACCACCGTCATCGCGCACCCAGCCGTCGAGCTGGCGAAACACCAGCTCATCGAAGCCTATCTGGAATACACCCGCCAACAGATCAAAGCCCCGGTCTCCGGCTATGTGGCGAAGCGGAAAGCCCAGGTGGGCGATCGCGTGCATCCCGGCTCACCGCTGATGACCATCGTGCCGCTGGATCATTTGTGGGTTGAGGCGAATCTGCGTGAAACCGAGATGCAACACATTCGCCCCGGGCAGACGGCGTTGGTCAACGTCGGCCTGTATGGATCGCAATATACGTTTCACGGCACCGTCGAAGGCCTCGTGCCCGGCAGCGGGAGCGCCTTCGCCCTGTTGCCGCCGGACAATGCCACGGGAAACTTCATCCATATCGTTGAACGCGTGCCGGTCCGCATTGCGTTGCAGGAACAGGAAATTCGCGAGCATCCGGTCAGACCCGGTCTGTCCACCGTCACATCGATCAACATCGGGGAACCTGGTCAATCCGTATGGTCGTCTTCCGCCGCGCCTTCGACGGCGGAATATGCCACCGATGTCTATGCCGACGAACTGCCCACGGCGGAGGCCATGGCGAAAGAGGTCATGGCCAGCAATCTGGCTGTCGCACACAACGGCGAATTGGACGAGCTCCAACTGGTACGCGAAGGGGGCGAAGTCAGACAGACCGATCTGGAGCAAGGCACCTGGCGAAAATCCGAAAAGGCCGCGACGCCTCTCGATGTACCCGTACGGTCCGAACGCAGCGATCACACGCCCCGCTCTTACGTTCCGCGGCACAGTCCCGATATGGGGAACACGTCACCTCCACTGACGCCCTCCATCGGTCCAGGTTCCGGCTCACTGGGACCGGAGGGAGGGCGCAGCCCCTCCCGACTCCGCCTGGGCTCCGATCAGGATCGCGGGAAATAATCTTTCGATTGCAGAAGGCACTCACGCGCAACGGGATTCAAGTTCCCATTTCACGATCCCTGCCTCACGATCAGATCCACCCAGACTTGCGCCATCCAGCCTGCGCTGAGACCTGAACGGCGTAGCGATTACCGGCATCCGGTCAAGGAACCGGCGGCTTGGTCAGATCATTGTATATCCGGTTATTGCCTACATGGACATCGATACCGCCCGCAGGCGCCGGCTTGTCGAGATTCGTATATTGGAAAGTCTCGAACGGCTGGATTTGCTCGTCAGTCGGCAACTGATTCCGGTTCCAGCCTCCGCCGAGCGCACGGATCAGCGCCACCGACGCTCTCAGAAGTTCGACCTTGATCTGTACCGATTCGATCCGCGCCGTGAGTGTAACCTCCTGCGCATAAATCAGTTCCAGGCTGGAGGCCAGCCCGCCCTGATACAGCTCCATGGTCAGACTTTGCGTCTTCATCGTCGCTCCGACCGCCGCCTCTTGCCGGTTGACGGCAAGGTTCAGCTGATTGGTCAGACTCAAATTATTTTCGACTTCGCGGAAGGCGTTGAGCACGATCGCCCGGTATCGATCTTCTGTTTCGCGGTAGGCCGACCAGGCCTGCTGCAATTGAGCGCGTCGGTAGCCTCCCTGAAACATCGGCACCGATACCGTCGCGCCATAGGACCATAAACTGTTGGCGAGCTGGACAAGATTGAAACCGCCGTCCTCAAAGCCGCCTCCGATCCGGAAATTCACGTTCGGATAAAAAGCGGAACGGGCAATGCCGATGGCCCGGTTCGCTTGCGCCATCTGGCGCTCCATTGCAGCGACATCCGGCCGGCGCTCCAGCAAGGTCGACGGCATAGTCTGCGGAATCGTGATCCGCGTCACACGAAGCTGATCGACCGGTTTGATCGTGAACCCGGCCGGCGCCATGTTGACGAGGGTGGCAATCGACTGTTCCGTCACTTGGCGTTGTCCTTGAACCTGGGCCAGTTTCGTCTCAGTGCTGTATAGGAGCGATTCGACGCGAGCCACGTCGAGAGCCGAGGCAATCGCCCCGGCAAACTGCGCCTTCACGATGGCGAGGGACCGTCGATAGAGATCGATCGATTGGGTATAGGTCGCGATCTCGGCGTCGTAGCCGCGTAGCGAAAAATAGTTGGCCGCGATCTCCGCCTGCAGACTGAGACGCGCGAGGCCATAGTCGGCGGCCCGCTGTTCCGCGCGATACGTTTCCACGCGCGTCGCATTGCGGATCGCCGACCAAAAATCTGGCTCCCAAGAGGCCAGCCCTCCAAGGTTCACGGAGGGGTCCTGGAGCGGACTATCGGGAGCGCGAAACAGGGTATTCTCTGACTGCCTGTTATTCGAGGCACCGAACCCCAGTCCGATCTGCGGCATTCGGCGCGACCGGACTTTCATCATTTCATCGCGCGCCTGGATAAACCGTTCCGCCGTGGCCTGGAGATCCGCATTCGCCGCCATCGCCTGCTCTTCGAGCTGGTTCAGGAGCGGATCCTCGTAGAGGGTCCACCAATCCGGACGCATCGCGCCATCCGACGGATTCGCCTCGACGAAGGGACTGGCCCCATGCCACGAGGCAGGGACGACAAATTCAGCCGGTTGATAGGGCGGGGCCAGATCGACATGCGGCACATCGCTACAGGCCGATGCCGTGAGCGCCAGCACGGCCATCGCACTGCGCCGGACCCCGGCGAGGAGAAAGCCTGGCGCGTGGGATCCTGTGCGGACACGCTCGCTCAGCATGTGATCGAGGCCGTCATTGTGCGTGGCCTTCCTTTGAGGCCGGCGTATCTGGCGTCACGAGATCATACCCGGGCGCCGGCGTCACGATGCGCACGATATCGCCTTCCAACAACGCGGCGCTGGGGTTATTGATAATGCGTTCGCTCTCAGAGACTCCGTCGATCAGCTCGATAGCACTGTCGAGAATGCGCCCGACGGTAATCGGGATAAAATGCACGCGGCCGTCCACCGCCACCACCGCCACTTGCGCCCCGTGCTCTTGGAAGACCATGGCGGTCGAGGGAATGGTGAACAGGCGTTTTTCTACGGGCGCCGTGAGATGGACAGTGGCGTAGGAGCCCGGCCACAGCGCTCGGTCCTCGTTCTCGATCGTGAATTCCGTGACGGCGGTGCGCGTGCTCACATCGAATCCTCGGGCAACGGTCAGGAACTTGGCGGTGAAATGGCGATTCGGCAATTGCGGCACCGTCACGTCGGCCGTCAGACCCGGTTGGAGAAAGGGCCCGAACATTTCCGGCACATTGACGAACAGACGCATCATGCTGACGTCGGCCACGGTAAACAGGTTGCTGATGGTCCCGGAGGTGCTGATCGTACCGTCTTTATTGACGTAGTCGCCGACATTGATATTGCGGACAGTGACCACGCCGTCGTAGGGCGCGACGATGGTCTTGAACTGAATCATCGCTTCGAAGTTCTTGACGTTTTGTTCCGCCGCCTTGACCTTGGCCGCCTGGGCTTTCGCCTCGGCCACTTGCACCGAGATGGCCTGCTCAGAGAGGGCATGATTGGTGCGCATGGCCAGGTAGCGTTTGGCCGTCAGCTCGGCCAGCGCATTCTTGGCCCGTTCCGACTCCAAGTCCGCCTTGGCTTGCGCATATTGCGCGTCGAGAGACGGCGCGTTGATTTCGGCGAGCACATCGCCTTTCTTGGCCTGCGCGCCGTAGTCCTTGTACCACATCTTCACGTAGCCCGAGACCTGCGCATAGATCGGCGCCTCATACCACGCTTGGATATTGCCGGGGAGCGTAATCGTCTCGTTCGACGGCAACGGCGTGGCATGGATGACGGCCACGGTCGGAACGGCGCGCTCGAGCGTGGCCTCACGCAGCGCCACCGCGTCGAGCCGGCTTTCATATACTCGATATCCGACATAGCTCAGACATAAAACAAGTGCCGCGATCGCAAGGCCTTTCCCGCGCAGGACATTCATCTTAGACAAGCTCCTGCCGCCGGACGGAACGCCGGTTATACACAATGGCATACAGGCAGGGAACGAACACCAGCGTGAATACGGTGGCCACGATCAAGCCGCCCATAACGGCGCGACCGAGCGGCGCATTCTGCGAGCTTCCCATCGACATCGGCAACATCCCGATGATCATGGCGGCCGCGGTCATAAGGACGGGACGGATGCGGGCCTTTCCGGCTTCGATCGCAGCCCGCAATGCGTCGCCATGCTCGGCGAGCCGTTCGCGGGCATAGGAAACGACGAGGATGGAATTGGCCGTGGCCGTGCCCATGGTCATAATCGCGCCGGTCAATGCCGGGGTGGAGAGATTGGTGTGGGTCAGGAACAAACTCCAGGCAATGCCCGCCAAGGCACCGGGTAGGGCCGCAACGATGATGAAGGGGTCGAGCCACGACTGAAAGTTGACGACGATCAGAAGGTAGACCAGCACGATGGCCACGGCGAGACCGATGGCCAGTTCAGCGTAGGCCTCGCGCATCAATTCGGCCTGGCCATGGATTTCAATCGCCGCGCTTCTGGGCAGCTCGGGTTCCATGCTACGGGCGACCGCTTCGACATCCGCCAGCACACTGCCCAGGTCACGCTCGTCGGTGGAGACATAGATGTCGATCAGCGGCATGATATCTTTGTGCGTAATCACACCGGGCGTGCCGACCGCCGACAGCGTAGTCACATTGCCAAGCAATTTCAGATCCTTGTCCGACGCGGACCGATCGTCCCGATCGACGGGAACCGTCATCAGATCCTTGAGGCTGGTGAGCTGCTGCTGAGGCGTATACACATTGATTCGGTAGGACATGCCGGTCTTTCGGTCAAGCCAGTACTGTTGATCGACCTGTTGGCTGCCGGCCGTCGTCAACAGCAGGTTGCCGGCAATGTCCTTCTGAGTCAGGTTCATGCCAAGCCCGAACATGCGGTTGGTTTCGGCCAGGAGTGTCGGCGTGCGCATGGTCTGCTGAATCACAACATCGGTAGTCCCGGGGATCTGGCGCAACCGGCCGGCGAGATTGCGCGCGAAGTCGTAGTTGGCATACCGGTCGGGGCCGTTGATTTGCACATCAATAGGTGAGGGCGAGCCGAAGTTGAGAATCTTCGCGGTCAGGTCCGCCGGCTGGAACGTGAATTCGGTGCCGGGATATCGCTCGCGCAAGCCCTGGCGGAGAATACGCCGATAGTCCCACACCGGCGACTTTTCATTCTTGAGCGAGATGGTCATATCGCAATCCTGCGGGCCGATCGTCGGAGTGGGAATGAACGCCAGGTTATGCGCGCCGACCGGCAGACCGCAGTTGCTCACAATGCCTTCGACCTGGCCGGGGAGCAACCGCTCAATGTCTTTCGAAACCAGCGAGGCGATGCGGCCCGTGGCCTCGATCCGCATGCCGAGAGGCGCCCGCATGTGCATCTGCAACGTCCCGGACTTGATCTCGGGAAAGAAATCCCGCCCATTGAAGTACAAGAGACTGAGCGAGCTGACAGCGAGAATCAGAGCGATGCTGACGACCCCCTTGCGATGGGCGACGGCCAGTTCGAGCCGCTCGTTGTACCAGTCGCGGAAGCGATCGAAGCCGCGTTCGAAGCCCTGCTGAAATCTGGCGAAGAAGCCCGGCGGTGCCGTTCTACCACTCCCCTCCCCATCCATCCCCGCGTGCGGCGCCTGATGGCCGGCCAGCATATAGTTCGCCATGGTCGGCACCAGCGTCCGCGACAGGATGAAGGACGCCAGCATTGCGAAGATGATCGCCTCTGCCATCGGCATGAACAGCCACCCGGAGACCCCGCTCAACTTAAAGAGCGGCAACCACACGATCGCGATCGCCAATGTGGCTACAAACGTCGGCAGCAGAATCTGCCTGGAGGCATCCATAATGGCATCCTCCAGCGGCTTGTTCATGGCGAGATGGGTGTCGATATTCTCAATCATCACCGTGGCATCGTCGACGAGCACGCCCACCGCCAGCGCCAATCCGCCCAACGTCATGACATTGATGGACTGTCCAATCCAGTGCAGGCAGATGATGGACGTCAAAATGGAGAGCGGAATGGTGGTCGCCACGATGACCGTCGACTGCCAGGAGCCGAGCAGCAGGAGGACGATGAGGCCGACCAGGACGGCCGCAATCACCATTTCAGAGACCACATCCACAATCGATTCTCGTACGAAGATCGACGCGTCGTTCAGCAACTTGATATTCACGCCGGCCGGCACAACCTTCTCGATGCGCGGGATCATGTCTCTGATCCCGTCAACGACATCCAATGTCGAGGCCTCGCTGCTCTTCATCACAATGATGATGACGGACTGCTGACCATCCACTAGCACGGAATTTGTTTGCACCCGGCCGGCGAGCCGCACATCAGCGACGTCCCGCAGATGGATGAAAGCGTTCCCTTCCCGCTTGATCGGGATGTTGTTGAAATCATCGACCTTCAGAGGCGACGCGTTCGTCAGCACAATCCAGTCGGTCGCTTTGACCTTGATGTCGCCCCCGGGCAGCACCAGATTCTGACTCCCGAGGGCCAGGTGGACGTCTGACGGAGTCAGGTGACGGGCGAGCAATTTCTGCTGGTCGAGCGACACCATAATCTGCATATCCTGCCCGCCGTAGGGATGCGGCAGAATGGCCCCGTCGATGGTGACCAAGAGGGGGCGGATTCGCATGATGCAGAGATTGTAGAGCTCCGCCATCGTGAGCGTATCGGAGGTGACTTGTAACATGGCCACCGGGACCGATGAGGGGGCCAAGCGCATGACCATGGGCGGGGAAATATCCGGCGGCAGCGCTTTGACCACCGTTTGCGAGATCGCCGCGATATCGGCCTCGGTCCCGCCGCGGTCGATACCGTCCTGGAGATACACGTTGATGATACTGCTGCCATAATAGGAATGACTGACGATGCGTTTAATCCCCTCCACGGTCGAGGTGAGAAAACGCTCAAAGATATAGGTGATGCGCCCTTCGACATCCTGCGGCAGCAGCCCGTCGTAAGCCCAGACCACGGACGTGACGGGAATCAAGATGTTTGGGAACACATCCGTCGGCATGTGGACGGTTGTCTGAACCCCGAAGAGAACGATCAGAATCGCCAACACCACAAAGGTGTAGGGTTTTCGCAGGGCGATGTGGACAAGCTGCATCATACGTCACCACCGAGTGCTGCAACGCAACGCTTGTACCACTTTCAAGCAACCCGTTCAAACGATAGCCCCTGATGTGTATTAGCGAAACAGGGACGAGCGTCAGCAACCCATACCGCAGCGGCTTTTCGGTTTTCGCACTGAGTGCATTGTGCGATTGCGCTCGATTTAGTGAGTTCGATCGACGGGAAGATCCTGCATTGCAATGTGGACCTATAAAAAACCGGCAAGAAATCGGCCTATCTAGGCCGCCCGTGCTGAGCGCGCACAGGCCAGGAAATGATGCAGCTATTGGTATTGATCTTGCTGTCACATGCTGTGAGGTGGAATTGCGATACCACGCGACACACAGGGAGCGACGATGCATCACGATAGACTTTCCCAAGAGATTCACGTGGCATCTGCCCATGGCACCGCTAAAAAGCGTCACACCATCATGAAGTTCGGGAATGTGGGTCTGATCATGGCGATCGCGATCGGACTAGCCGGTGCCTTTGGAACCAATGGATTCGCGCAGACTGAATCGCTGACGGTCGGAGCTCCCCCGAGCCTCAGAGCGGTCTTCACCGAAATCCTGCCGATGTTCGAACGAGAGTATGGCGCATCGGTCAATGTGGTCTATGCCCCTTCAAAAACCCTGAGCCATCAGATCGAGCAAGGGGCTCCGATTGACGTATTCCTTGCCGCGGGGACTGATGAAGTCGCGCAACTCTACAAGAAGGGACTGACGCTCAACGGCAGGCCCCGGACGTACGCACAGACCTCCCTCGTCCTCGTCATGTCAACGGAGACTCTGGCTACGCTGGTATCCTTTCACGATGCGCTCCCCAATCGCACCACACGCATTGCCCTCGGAGATCCCCGGACATCCGCCTTGGGAGATGTGACGGCCCGGGTGCTCGCCAGAGTCAATCCGAACTATATGGATAAGAGTCGCTCCAACATTATTTATGCATCCCATAGCGAAGACATCATCAATCTGATCCACGCAGGCAAGGCCGACGTAGGGCTCGTCTATCGTGTGGACGCCATCAACGGCGGGCAGGTGCGTATCAGCGATGAGACTCCCGCCGAATCTTATGTGCCGGTGCAGTTCGGCCAGGCCGTGGTATCGACCTGTCAGGAAGGCGCTCGGGGGATCGCCAAAGATTTCTCCGATTTCCTCATGACTCCCCGCGTACAGAAACTCCTGATCAAGTATGGATTTGATTCCCTGCCAACAGTCGGGTGATCCGACTGCGTGGATAGCCCTATTCGGCGGTCCGATCCGGCGATCAGCAGCACCCCTTCCCTCAATTCATTCCTGCTCATTTCAGCCCTACTCTTCAGCCCTATTCATCCCGTCCTTACTCCCCCCCTCTACTTTGCGCACAGTGCGATCCGTGCGGATCCGCTCAATTTCAGCGAAGCACAAGATGAAAACAGCTGAAATACAGCGTTTTCGCGTTGGCACCAGCCTTGCTAAGTCTACAGGTAGACAGTGAGTGACTCTCACAAAGGAGGCTGACGATGAAAGACATGGTAAAGTCCTTCGGAGATCGTGAATTGGCCTGGGCCATGCTGGCAATTGCAGGAGTTCTCCTCTGGAGCACCTGGGGATTGGTGTCGTAGGCACCTGACTTCCACGAATCGCGTTACGCATACCCTGCGAGCACAGGCAGGACACGGCACAGGAAACGATCTCAACAGTCCGACGCCGGTTTCGCTTTCAAGTGCAGACATCTACCGGCCACAATTCTAATTTCGTGTTGCTGCCGGACAAACTGAATATTCCGCTTCTTCTTCTCTTATCCTTCCGGGCTGGAGGATGTATGACACTGCTCGCACTTCGCAAGATCTCAGGACGGACAACGAGTATCTGAACGCTTCCCTGACACAGCGACCTGATGGCGCGTGGACTGACTCAAGCAAGTTTCTACAATACTCACCCTCCAGGATGGCAAAGGAGCATACGATGCCGACAAATCCAACCGCATCCAAACCAGGATTACCAGGGGTTCCCGCCGGAGGATTACAGAAGATAGGTCAAATTCGAGGAACCAACAGTCTCGTCTTTCGCATCGGCCACAATGCAATGGACGCCGCGTTGGAGCTCGTGTCCTCCCATACTCCCGGGGCTCCAGTCGTCAATGAACGCACTGAGTTCGTCGGGTTCGTCAGCGAAATTGATGTCCTTCACGCGTTGGAAGCCGGCAAGAATCTTTCCACGTTGAACATCGAACACATCATGGCCCATGACCCAATTGCCGTCACCACCGACACAACCATCAAGGAAGCCGTGAAATTGATGGAAGAGAAGCGCCTGCTGAATCTTCCTGTGACGAACCAGGGGAAAGTCGCTTACTCGGTGACGCGACACGACCTCTTACGCGCAGTGATCGGCCTTGGCACGACTGGAGAAGACTGATTCCCGATTAGCTGCACGGCCTCTGCTTAGCAAGAGGTTGCTCGGATCTGATAACTCATCCTTTCAGCATCTGAGCAACCTCACCTCTAGACGATTAGCACCTCTTCCCTCCCCGCATATCCTTGGTTTCATCTGAACATCTCACTTAAAAGACCGCCGTAATTCGAGCTGCATCGCACACACCGCACCGTGCGAATCCCTTCATATTCCGATCGCGACAACACATTCCCCACGACACCCCATCAAATCAGTTGAATTACGGCAAGACGTCACTGTGTCTCAACGGACTAGTTCTTGCTCATAGGGAACCTCATCATTGAATTCACCGCCCACGGAGACATCCCTATGCAGCGACACAGACTCGATGGTCCTCCCGCAGCCATTGTGACCAGAGTTCGTGAACTCGTAGGCCGCGAGCGGACACTGACGTTCACGGCCCTCACCGCCAGACTATCGGACTGCCGGTGGATCAACCTCTTGCGCGCATTGAATCATCTGGAACAACAGCACGTCATCAAGTTGACTCCCCTCCCATGGGACTATGAAATCCGCCTCATGACGAATGGTCCGTCGGCGACGAAGGGAGAGTAAGACTATGGCCATAGTGTGCATCCGATGCGGCGGCCTGCTGGTGCGTGAGCGCATTTTTGAAGCCAACGGCATGAGTTCGACTGAACGGGTCGATTGTGAACGCTGTCTAAACTGCGGCGCGGTTGAAGACGACGTGATCCGGGCCAATCGACAGCTGGCCGAAAGTCCGTTGCTGAAACGGGAACCGAGAGGGCCTCGTATCCAGCAGCGAGACGTCACCACACTGATGCGCGGTTCAACCGATACTCACCGCTCGGCAACCTCCCCCACCATCGAACGGCCGTACCGGCCTCCGGTGCGTGCTGACTACAGCCATGGCAACCGGGCTTATGGTCGGCACCTGGAGCATGATGCCGCTACCGGCACCTCCTACAGGTATCCTGCTTCAGAAGGTGCCGCATGAAACGCCTTCGCATACTGCTGTGCGATGATGCCGCGCCGGCGCTGTCAGAGCTCCAATCGATTCTTGAACTCGAATACACCGTCATCGGAACCGCAGAAGATGGACAGGCCCTCATCGCGGCCGCCCAAGCCCTTCGACCTGACCTTGTACTGACCGCCATCGAGCTGCCACGGATGGATGGGATCGAAGCCGTGCAGGAACTCCGCAAAACACTGCCGAACTGCCGCGTAATCTTTCACACCTGCCGCACGGAGCCGGAAGTGATGGCGGCCGCATTTTCAGCGGGCGCAACCGGATACCTGATCAAGGGATCATCGGCATCGTTGCTCGCCGGCCTTCGCACCGTTGTGCAACACGCGCGGGATCGCCACGAGGAACTTGTCATCGGACGAAACGCCCACCCCATGCTGTAGAGCCCCAGCCGCGAGTGACAGGGAGCAAGCTCTTCCCCAAACTGGACGCACTGAGAATCGTATTGTTTTGTTTTCTCTCAGGAGGCTGCTCAAACAGGTCATCCAACAAGGCCGCAGGCTAGGCAGAACCGGAAACGTACCCTCTGGGGTACGTTGAGGATTCCGCCGAGCCGAGAACGAAGTTGGGGATCTGTTTCAGCAGCCTGACTAGAAGAACGCCATGCTGGCGTACGTGACCGTCGAGTTGTACTGATCGGTGATCCCGCGATCGTAGCGGAGGACTTGGCCGGATTCGGCTTCAATGAGACGCAAGAGAGAATAGATCGGCGCGAAACCTGAAATGCGGCGCTTGTCGTTCTCGGTGATGATGTATTTGGTAAATTCTTCGGGCTTCCGCTCTTCCACCGGCTTCAACATTTCCAAGTCGTGCTGCATCGATCGATGGAATGAAAAGTCGGTCGGCGGCTCTTTATCCCCATAGCGCATTCCGAGATGCGCCAGCTCCGCCGCTGCGACAACACAGTAACTGCGGCCTGATGATTTGAGAATATCGCGCAGCCCGGCCAAAAACACCTCGACCGATTGTTGCACCGGAGCTTCCGCCATGCTCAGCGCGGAAAAGGAACAGAGAATCGGCACAATGGTAAAGGGCTTCTTCGCCCCGACGATCTGTTGAAGAAACGGCAGTTGGAATTCAATTGCATGTTCGGCTTGGTGGCAGAGATCTTCTTCGAACGCCACCGGGAACCGCTCTCTGATCTTCGCCAGCAAGGGCTGATCGGCCTTCACGACACCCAACGGCGTTTCAAAATCCTTGTCCGTGACGGCAAAGAGATTGTCGAGCCCGGCGTAGGCTGTCCCGATGAGGACATACACATCCGGCTGCGTGGCTTCCTGCAGCTCTTTGTACGCCCAGGCGTAGATCGGCCCGGCCTGTTTCAGATCGTAGGTCGGCGCGACCACACCTTTGATCGGTTTGCCGGCGTTCTCTGAGGGTTTGAAGTCCGGGCCTTCTTTCGACGTGAAAAACCCATCGATCTGCTTTTTCAACTTTGCCCCATCCGCCTCATAGGCGCGTCCGGCAAAGGCCGCCGTGCGCAACGGGCTCTCGCGATACTGGGCGCGCTGCTCTCTGCGGGCCTCTTCCGCCCGTTCCCCTTCCAAAAACAATTTCTGGTCGAGATCGGTCACCAACTGCTCAACCTTATCGGGCATCAGAAATTCACCGAACCGCTTCAGATAGAGGGCGCCCACTTGTTGGAGCGAATGCTCGCCGTCGAAATGCTGAACGATGAAAAAGTAGTTGAGCGGAAGCACCAGCCGTTCCTTGCTCAGGCCGGTCGGATCCCACAGCACGATGTACTGCTCCTCCCCTTCTTTAATGGGGGAGAACTGGAGATTCCGCAATGCGGGATAGTGCTTGGGGTCTTTGGCAGCCGTGGTGGTCATAATGCTCCTTGGTCGAGCGCTATTGTAAAGGAGGGAAAGAAGAAGCTGCAACCGGGGATATGGCTCAGGGCGAGGTGGAGAAAACGCGCTCCTCGTGACTCTTCAGCCTTGGCCCCCACCTCGAATCAGTGAGAGTCCGGCGGCTCGCTTCGGCTCCGCCGACTCAGTACGAACAAAGTCCCAATGGTCACGAGCGTCAGCCACAGCGCCGGTCGTCCATAAGAAGGATCGGAATACTCGATCAAATCGGTCAGCCGGCCGATCAACAAGGACATGCGGGCCATGACCGTATAGCCAAAGGCTGCGCCGAACGCGATCATCAGGAACATCACGCCTGTCCTGGCGACCATCTTCCCCGGCCCCTTGTGCTCCACCGAGAAAAAAAAGTAGAACAGCACGGAACTCACGCCGATCAGCACGATAATCACGTTCACGCTGCTGGCCGGATTCATCAGATTCCATGAGAAGGTGACGCCCTCCCCCGGCACAAGCATGAGCAGCGGCCGAATGGTGTCCTCGATTTGCTTCAAGATAAACGACGACACGGTACGCGGAATCGCCAGTCCCGCCCCCACCCCGACGATAAACGCAAACGCATAGCGCGAGAGCCAGGCGGCTTTCGGCACATAGCGCGTGAGCATGAGCAGTCCGATGGCGACGGGAATCAGGAGCGTCCATTCCTGATTCTCAACGATGGGTTTCCAGATCAGATGCACGATCACCGTGTCGTACGTCTTCACGATCGTGTAACCGACCGACACGCCGACATAGAGATTCTCCGCCAGTTTGAAGAGCGGATTATCCTTATACAAAAAGGAAAAGATAAAGAGCGTTAACCCCGTGGCCACCCACGCGCCGATGATCGTTGCATCCATTGCCTGGTCTATCCCCTATGACTGCGACCCTTGTTGTCGGGTCTGACGCCGCACCGAGAAATAAAAGACGTTACAGAGCCCCACCAGGATGATGATCGCGACATGCGTTGCCGATTGCGCATCCATTCCCGCCACCGCCCGCCCCTTCTGCCCGATCAGACTTTCGTATTCCGCCGCTCCCCGCAACCCGCCGATCAACCCGTTGATCTGGCCGCTTCGCAACAGGGGATACAATCCCGGCGCCATCACGCCCGTGCAGCCACCGCCCAACTCGAATTTGTATTTATCTTTTCCGAAGACGTACCAGGCTTCGACACCAGGATTCCCCGCTCCGAGGCTCACCGCATAGGTGACGTCCTTCAAACTGTTGACCCCCTCCAGCACCGGCTGCCCCTTGGTCGGCTTGCCGCCGTAATCGCTGGGGAATGCGGTATAGAGATTCTGCCCCATGTTGATAATGACGGCCGTCCCTCCCGGGCTCCACCCGAGAAAAACATAGTCCGTGCCGCGCTGTTTGCCGAACTCATTCGCCACCTTGGTCAGCAACTCGTCGGCCATGCCCGTGCCGGACACCCACAGAGTCATCGACACGACCCGGAGATTCTTCTTAAAGGCATGACGGAGAAGAGCGACCGCCTGGGGATGGAGCTCCGGCTTCGACGCCGGATCGAAATCGAGCGAGAGGAGGAGCACCGAATGTTCGGGCAGGCTTTCAATATGATCGTAGACGCCGCGCACTTCCTGGGAAATCTTGATGGGCAGGCCAACCGGGTAGAGCAACGGCAAGAGCGTGCAGAGGCCGATCACCACAAAGATGATCCGCCGGTCGATCTTGAGCATGCGTTCCGCGAAACTCATCATCTCCCTACCCCTTGCCCCGTCACTCTTTCCCCCCGCCCAGGTAGGACCGTTCCACGCCGAAGATAATCTTGAAAGACAGCGCTACCGCCCCCAGGCTGACACCGATCAAAATGGCCCGGCGCACGGAGGCGTTCAGCACGTTCAAAATCCATTGGGAAATATCCCCGCTGACCGGCACGAGGTATTCACCTAATGGAACGCGGCCCATCATGACAATCACCGCGGCAACCAGGAGTACCGCGGCTTCCCGGCTTCTGGCGCGGAACGAGCGATAGGCCGCCGAGGCGATGAAGAAGGCCAGGATGGCAAACATGGTCCCTTGCAGTGGGACCATCATAAAGTTGTAGACCCACCCGAATGCCGTCGAGACACCTTCGACACTCTCCTTGCCGTTGGCCCACCAGCCGACGGCCATCGTGCCCAACATGCCGGCGTAGAGCACCACACTGTAGCCCCAGCCGGCTTCTTTCCGGCGGATCTTGGCCGCATGGACCTGAAACAGACTGGTCACTCCCAGCACGAGCGCAAAGCCGCCGATAATCTGGAGCCATTTCGTGGCGGAGGTGAGCAACTGTTCGGAAGCGGGATGCGGCACATAATACTGACCCGCAAAAATCAGCCCGGTGATCATCGTAATCAGCAGCGGCAACTGTCGGCGTAAAAAGATCATTTCACATCCTTGAAGAAATCGAGGGCATATTGCGGCCAGGCGGCCTGCGTCGCGACGCCGACCGTCGCGAGCAACACTCCGATTGCGATGACCGACAGAATCATGGCTTTCCCGATGTCCTGCCCGCGCAAGGTCCCCAGCTGCACCGGCTCCCGCGACAAATAGGCGCTCGCGGCATACAGCTCTTCGCCGATCAATGTGTAGTCGCACGTGGTCACGAAGAAGGGCAACTGATGGTCCGAATCGGTTCCCGCGATCTGGATGGCCCCGGTGCTTGCCCCAGTTTCCGTCAGCAGCAGCGCCTCGGCAAAATAGGATCCCATAAAGAAATTCGCCGCCGGTTGTTTGCGCAGCATGATGCCGTCGACCGCCGCCGTGTAGCTGAACTGGTCACTGGTAATGAAAAAATTCGAGTCTTCTTTGAACAGATCGGGTTTCCCCGCTTCCAAATAGGCTTGTTTGGTGATCTCCTGACAGACCGCCATCGTAATGGGGTCGCGATGGGGCACCAGCAGCTCCGTTTCATAGGCCGCCGTCTTTTTTGCCACGCGCCCGAGAATCACGGCCGCCGCGATCGTCGAGGGATCGCTCATATCATGCGCACCGGTCAGATAGAGGATCGGCTTGCCCAATTCGGTAGCGCGGCCGATGGCTTCATCCACCGCGTCGAGGCCTGGGATGCGACGAAGAAACATCTCACGCCGTTTGGCTTGCGCAATGGAAAAGAACACCACGCCGCCGAAGATCAGCGTCAACACAAGATTGTTCACCAAGTTCCAATTGAACCAGTTCGGAGCCGGCGTGGCTTGCAGAAGCGGCCCGACGATTCGCTCCTCTCCTTTGAGCAGCGCCACAGTCACCGTATAGACCGTCCCGTCTGTCAGTTCGACGGCCTTTCCGTTTCTGATAGTGAACTGATGCCAATTGCGTTCTGCCGTTCTGGTCCACCAGGCCCCCTTGGCGTCCTTCACCAGACGAGTCTGAGCCGGGAACTCGGCGACCACTTTCAATGCGGCCACATCCGTGACACCGGCCTCGCCGACCAACACCTGATAGCGGGCATCAGGACTCTCCAACGCGCTCGGCGCCCAGTTTACCGTCAGGCTTTGTCCCCCATCATTCGGCGTATCGAATACGGATAGATGAGCCGGAGCGGCCAACTGATCTTCCGCAAAAACACTGGCAGATGACAGGCCGCAGACCATTATCAATATCAGGATGTTCAAAAATCCCGCTGGTCTCACCCACCCAACCCCAGCGCGCCAAGACGCGCCGTGCCGCGAGTAAGACCGCAGCGAGTGAAGGGCCGTGGCACATCCACTGGGGTACGTTGAGGAGGCCTTCAAGGCGAGAACGCAGTTGGCGGACTTGTTCAGCATCCTGCTACGCCCCTTCGATCACTTCGATATTCGTTCGTGGAATGACGGCAACCTGCCCGTCCGGGAATCGTACTTCCAGCACTCGCGCGTCGCTTTCCGTGGGAATCTTCTGGAGATCGGTGGGCAGCGCCGAAACCTCTCCGATCTTGCCGAACAGCGGATCGCGAATGATGCGCACCGGATCGCCGATCCGAATGCCTTCACGTTGCGGTGCTGCCGCAGCTTCGATCCCTCCCGCACTGTCGGACTTCGCAATAATGATCTCGGGCCGGATGACACCGGCGCGAATTTGCGTGGCCCCTGAAACCGCCGCCTTCTCTCCGGCATGGGCGGAGAACAGCGCAAAGGTCTTCTGCGCCATCGGGATTGTGCCGAAGCCCTCCGTGAGAATCAGCGTGAACCCCACCTGCTCTGTCCCAGTGATGGCCACCCCCAGATCGTATCCCAGCAGGGCACGAAGATCCTTATCGTGAATCCCTCCGACCACTAATCCGGCGACGCCGATTTCCTTCGCCTTGGCCATCGTCTCGGCGGACAGAAACGAGCCGCCGACGACAATCTTTCCCTTCATGTCGGCCTTCAGATGAGCCGGAGTCAAGGCGTCATCCGGCTTCGCGACAGCAACCACCAAGACGCCGGAAGTTTCACCGCCGATGCCAAAGATCCCCTGGATCAGGCTGCACCGCGCCTCGACCGTCACGCCCTGGCGCGGATGCACTTCTACAATCGTCCCGTCCACATACGCCGATAATTCCAGCACACGCGGCGGCTCCCGGAGCAGCACTTGGCCCGTGATCGTCGAGAGCGATTCCACCGTTCCGGTGATCGGAGACTTGATCTCCGTTTTGAACCATTTAATCAGCGGCTTATTTTCGGCCAGAATTTCATCCTTCCGGACCGGCTCGCCTTCTTTCTTGATCAGATATTCTTTGATCTCGTCCGGCGCAACGCCAAGCTGATTCGCCAGATTCAACGGATACACTTTGCCCGGCAATTCGGCTCTGGCCACCGGTTGATTCGATTGCACGCGATCACCGACCGCGACGAGCACCGTGCCGGGCAACGGCAACTGCCGCCGCCGCCTGATGACGGTCTGCTCGGTGACGGTGAGCCCTGGTGTATATGAGTGCGCCATAACAGGTTACTGAAAAACCCTCTCCAGCTTCGTGCTCAATCGCTCTGCTCTCTCGACGGCCAGAACCGGTACGCCTCTCCTTGCGGCCTCGCCGGAGGATCGTTTGAGCAACCTGGGCAAACAAGACAACGGGATCACCCTAGGACCTCGGATACAGATCCACGGCCTTGAACCATTTCGTCAGCGCCGCGACGCGCGCCGATTGATCGGCCGGTAGCTGTAGCGGCCGGCCGCGGCCGTCCAGCAAGAGCCCGACGACACCACCCTGCACCTCACGGCTGACCGGCACGCCGGCGCCCTGCCCCAGATTCACGGTTTTCGCCGGTTGCATCGTCACCTTGGCCTGCTGGTTTAATCCAAGCGGAAACAGTCGCAACTCGCCCATCTTCAACTGATCCTTGACAATACTCCCGTCTGGAAACGTGACCTCGTAATCCGCCAGCCGCTCGCCGTCTTTCAGCTGCCCGATCGGCGCGACACAGGTGCCGAGATAGACCATGCAATCGCGCACGAAGACATCCGTCGCCGCCTTCTCATTGATCGTCGACAGCACGCCCAGATGCGGCATCATGAAAATGCTGTCCACGGAGAGCAGGGTAAACCCAAGCGGCTCATAGGCATCCACCATCATCAGCATCGACTGGATGCGCCGCGGGGCATGCGACAAAATCCCGCCGCTCCCGACGATCAGATCCAGCTTCAGCATATCGACGAGGCTCTTGCCGGAGGCCTGCTGCTCGAACGCGTCGGAGATCGTCCGTTCCTGTTGGATCCCCTTGAGACCCGTCGCGAGCGACTTATGATGAATGAGCGCCAGCCGCAGCGCTTCCCGCGCAATGGCCTGCTCGATCTGCAATTCGTCGAGCGTCTGCGGAATCGTCGTGGGCCGGACCATCTTGTTCTTAATGCGATTGCGGAGCGTCTGTTCGTCAATATCAAACGGCACCCAGCGCATGATATTCGCCAGCCCCGCTTCCGCCAGCACATTGGAAATACTGTAGGACATTCCAAGATTGGCGCTGACCGTCCGGTTGAACACACTGTCGAATACCGAAAACACGTCGGTCGTCGCGCCGCCGATATCGACGCCGATCAGATTCAGATGCTCCCGCTTGGCGATGGTTTCCATGATGAGGCCGACCGCCGCCGGCGTCGGCATGATCGGCGCGCCCGCCATCTCGATGAGATTCTTATAGCCCGGCGCCTGAGCCATGACGTGTTCTAGAAATAGATCGTGAATCTTGTGTCTGGCCGGTGCAAGATTTTCCCGCTCCAGCACAGGCCTGATGTTCTCGGCGATCACCAGCGCAGTTTTCTGCTCCAGCGTGTTCGCCACCTGTTTGCGCGCCTCTTTATTCCCGGCATAGACCAGCGGCAATTTATACGTACTCCCAAAACGCGGGCGGGGGTCCGCCGCAGCGACATACTCCGCCATCTCGACGACGTGCGTGACGGCCCCGCCGTCCGTGCCGCCCGACATCAGGATCATGTCGGGACGGAGCGTGCGGATCCGTTCGATCTTTTCGTGGGGCAGCCGGCCGTCATTCGACGCCAATACGTCGATCACAATCGCGCCGGCGCCTAGCGCGGCTCGCTGCGCACTCTCGCCCGTCATGTTCTGTACGACACCCGTCACCATCATCTGCAATCCGCCCCCGGCACTGCTGGTCGAGATGTAGATATCGACGCCGGTCTTGGCATCGCGGGAAGGCGTGAGGATCTTCTCGCCATTGAGAATCTTGCGGCCCGACAGTTCTTCAATTTCGGCAATGGCGTTCAAGACCCCGCGCGTCACGTCTTCGAACGGCGCTTCAACGGTCGTCGGCGCTTCGCCGCGAAACGTCTGGCGGTACTCGTCGCCGACTTTTTCTATGAGGATAGCTTTGGTGGTCGTGCTGCCACAGTCCGTGGCAACAATGACGTTCAACGGATGGTCGAACTTCGGCTTCTCAGAGGAAGGAATCGATGCGCTCATCGAGCCGCCGCTCCCTGAGGAGTTGACGCCACCTCGATCAAGGCAACGAGACGAACGGTCGTATCCCGGCGCTCAAGCAGCGCCGCGACTTGCGATACTTCATGCGCGCTGAACGCGAGTTCGATAATAGGCGCGAAGAAATGCATCGCCTGGCTGCCAAGAAAACTCATCGGCCCAAGGGATTCCAGAAACACAACCGCCGGAGCGGCCATCCGCCGTTGCACCACCGCATCGGCAATGCGTTGCAGCAGCGCCAAGTCTTCACTCGTAAAAGTTTCTGCTTCAGCGCGAGTGGAAAAGGCATGAGACAGTCCCGCTCGGACCCGGTCCCATTTTTCCGTCAGAGAAACCTTGGTGAAGGAAGCCATAAGTGTGTGGAAAGGCAGTCGAAACGGTTATAGAGAGGCATTATAGGAAGGGGTCTGAAAAGAGTCAATTTTATGCGGACGCACCTGACGTCCTATCCCTCCACTGTTCCGCTGCTTTTTGCCGACCAGAAAGCTAGCAATGCTCAGCGCACTTAGGTATAATTTTGCGCCATTGATTTCGCGGGTGCTCGGTTACACGATTCACGAGTGGAGTATTCATCTGTGACGGCACAGACTCTACGAGAGCCCTCACCCGCCGAGCTTTTGTACATGACTCGCCGGGCGATCACCTGGACGAAGGGCCTCCAACAGTATCACCTGGCGACGACCGCGCGCGGCTCATTACATCCACAGTATTTCCATGAACATGACGGGGGGGCCGTCGAGGTCGCCATGCCGCCGACCGCGATCGCGCGGCTTGACGCGATGCGGTATCTGTCGCCGGAGCAGCTTGGCAAACTGCCCGATATCGATGCTCGAAGCGATCTCTATTCGCTCGGCGCGATTCTCTACGAACTGTTAAGCGGATACCCGCCGTTTCGCCATAACGACCCCTTGGATCTCGCGCACCAGCATCTGGCCGTGCCGCCCAAGCCGCTGTCGCTCTGGACACCGGTCCCACAACCGCTGAGCGACATCGTCATGCGGCTGCTGGCGAAAGCGCCGGAAGCGCGCTATGCCTCGACCGCCAGTCTCCTGCACGATTTAGCCCGCTGTGAACGGACGCTGCTGGAATCCGGCACACTGCCCCCATTTGCATTAGGACAATTGGAGCGGGGATCGCAGTTTTTGATCGGCGCGACGCTCTATGGGCGCGAGGCCGAACTGGCCGCGCTGAAAGACATCTATGCGCGCGCGGTGCAGGGAAAAGTCGTGCTCGGGCTGGTGTCAGGCTACTCTGGCATCGGAAAATCGGCGCTCGTGTGGGCGATGCTCCCACATGTCACCGCGCTGGGCGGCACCATCGTCGAGGGCAAATACGATCAATACCAGCGTGAAACGCCCTACTCCGCCATCGTCGAAGCCTTCCGCGGCTTGCTGCGCCGAATCCTCTCCGGCACCCAGACCGACATCGCCGCCTGGCGCGAGCGAATCTTGGGAATCTTGGCCAGCGAAAGCAGCGTGCTGACCAATGTGCTGCCGGAACTGGCCCAACTGGTTGGACCTCAGCCCCCGGCGCCAGAGCTGACGGGCACCGCGGCCAAAGCCCGATTCAATACGCTGTTTACGGCCCTGCTCAAAGAATTTGCCAACCCCTCGCATCCGCTGGTGCTTTTCCTCGACGATCTCCAATGGGCCGACCTGTCCTCCTTGGCTCTCATTCGCACATTCGTCCGGGAAGCCGTGGGCGCTCATCTGTTGCTCATCGGGACCTATCGCGACAATGAAGTCGCCCCCCACCATCCGCTCGCCAAGTTGATTGAAGACTTCCGTGCCGACCAATCGCTTTTTGCAGAACTGACCGTCGGACCGCTGGGCGAGGCCGATCTCTCCCGGATGATCGCGGATTCGCTGCACCAGCTGGAGGACCCGGACGGTCTGGCCCGGTATGTGAGACAACACACCCACGGGAATCCCTTTTTCACCCGGCAGTTCCTCACCCACATGGTGCGCATGCGAGAGCTGCGGTACGACCCGGCGCACGATCGGTGGGACTGGACGAAAACCGCGGAAGCGGACAGCCGCCAGGGAGATGTCGTGGCGCTGATGCATACGCGCCTGAGCACCTATCCGTTCCCGACGCGCGAGGCCATGAAGGTCGCATCCTGCATCGGTAAACGCTTCTCGCTGGCGGTGCTCGCGCCAGTGATGGGTCTCCCGGCCGATCAAACCTTGATTGCCCTGGCGCCGGTGCTCCGAGACGAACTCGTGCTCCCCGTTGCCGATACGGATCAGCCGCATGAATTCCGATTCGCTCACGATCGTGTCCGGCAAGCCGCCTACGCCACCTGTGGACCGAAGGCCGCCCAGCACCTGCACCTCGCCATCGGCCTCAGCATCTGGCGCAAACTCCCCCCCGACACCGTCTGCGATGCCGTATTCCGTATCGTAGACCAGCTCAATCAGGCCCTGCCGCTGATCGTGGACCCCGCACTGCGGCTGGAGGTGGCCCACTTGAATCTCCTCGCATCGGAACGGGCCCACGCCGCCCTAGCCTACGAAGCCGAGCTCTTGTATTTGCGCGCTGGCGAATATTGCCTGCCGAAGTGCGCCTGGACGACCCACTATGCCTTGGCATACCGGTATCATCTTGCGCTCGCCGAAGCCTGCTCCGTCTTGAGCCAGGAAGAGCCCTTTCAGCATGAAGTGCGCCTGATGCTGTCTCATGCGCAGCCTCCCTTCGACCGCATCCGCGTTCGCATTCGGCAGACCATCCATCTGTGCCAGTCGAGCCAGATGACGGAGGGTTTGGCGATTGGGTGCCACGCCTTAGCCGAAGCCGGCATCTTAGTGCCTGCCCCCGGCGATACCGACCAGATCCATGCCATGTTCGACCGGGAAGTGTCGCGCTTCCATGCCCACATCGGAGACACCGATCTTCGCCGCTCTTTCCAGTTTTTGATGGCGCTGCCGAATGCGAGCGATCCGATGGCGGAACAGATCCACCGGTTGATCGGCGCCATGGGTGATGCCACAACGATTACAAACTCTCCGCTGCTGGGACTGTTGGGCGCGATTGGCGCCAATATCAGCCTGACACACGGCCGCACCTCCCTGTCCCCGCTCATGTATACCCTGCTCGGCCAAGGGCTGATCCGCAGGCAAGCCGCCTATGCCGAGGCCACCGCGCTGGCGAACATTGCGCGAGATCTCTGGGAACAGCAGGGACAAGACGGATGGACGTTCGGCCGTATGCGCGTCCATCAGGCCTGGTTCATCTTGCACTGGAGCACCCATATCGAAGAAATTTTGACGGTCGCGACGGATGCCCTCACGCTGACCCGCCGGGCGCACGATCCCATCTATGGCGGCTACCTGCTCAACGTCATCACCATCGCTCTGGCAGCTATGGGGCGCGGCACGCACGAAGTGCTGGCCGCGCATGCCCGTGTCGTCGCACACTGCAAACCCTTCCCCGCCATGGAGGTCATCGTCGGATTTACCCAATGCTACGCCGCGGCGGCGGCCGCCTTGCGCGGCGAGACCAACTCGCTCACCTCGCTCGACGGGGCGTTTGTCGACGAACAGGTGTTTATCGAACGCTATCGAACCCTGCCGATGGTGCTAGGCTTATGGCAAGGCGCCCGTATACCGCTGCTAGGGCTGGCCGGATGCTGGCACGAGGTGCTGGACGCCGCCGATTCCGCCGAACTGGCCGCGTCGCCTCCCTTTATCCCGCATCGGGCGATCCGCTTCTGGCGCGGAGTCGCCTGCGCCGGACTGGCGGCGAGCGCCTGCCCGCCCGCTCGCCCGCAATACCGGGAGGGATTAGCCCTCGCCCTGGAAGAGATGGCGGCATTTTCAGCAGCCGCCGAAGAAAACGTTGCACATTATCGGTATTTTTTACGCGCGGAGTCCGCCCATCTTGATGGACAGATTCACGCGGCCATTCAGGCCTGCCGCCAAGCGGTAGTCGCGGCAAGCCGCAGCGGGTTTCTCATTGAGGAGGCCTATTTCAACGAACGCCTGGCCGACTGGTTGGAACAAGAGCAGTCGCCAGTCTCACTGTACCGACAACCTCTGCTCGACGCGCACAACGGCTACGGCCTCGCGCAAGCCTATGCGCTGCAGCATCGGGTTGGGCTCCGACTACAAACGCTGGACGCCGATCCGCTAGCGCTTGAAGACGACCGCGCGCTGGATCTGGTGGATGCCCAGGCCATGACCCGCGCCATGCGGACAATCAGTCACCAGGTTGACCTGACAATCCTTCTGCCAAATTTGCTCAAGCTGATTTTAGACTTGTCCGGCGCCGACCGCGGAGCCATCGTCCACCGCCTCGATGACCGTCTTGAAATCGAATATGCTCGCGGAATCTATTCTCCCAGCCGCCTGCCGTCGAACTTAGTTCACTATGTACTGAATACCGGCGATGTCGTGGCCAGGGATTGTCCATCGGGTGCGCTCGGCGCCTGCTCAGGACCGGACAGCGGCCAGTTCGACGAAGAGCCGTATTTTAAACGCGCGCTGGCGGCATCCATCCTCTGCCAGGCCATCGACCGCCGCCGGCCGGCCCGGCGCGCGCTCTATCTGGAATATGCCCACCTGTCGAAAGCCTCTTGGCCAGCCCGGCAGGAAGTGCTCACATGGCTGAGCCTCCAAGCCGCAACGGCCATCGAAAACGCGGAACTCTACGCGCAACTCGAACAACGAGTACAGGAACGGACGATCGCCCTCTTGGAGGCCAACGACCAATTGCACGACCGGGAAACCGCTCTGCTGGCCGCACGAGACGCCGCAGAACGAACGGCACAGGCCAAGATGGACTTCCTCGCGCAGATGAGCCATGAGATTCGTACGCCTATGAGCGCCATCATTGGGCTGGCCGATCTAGCCGCCTATGAGAGCACGCCGGACCGTCTGCGCGGCAGCCTCAAAAAAATTCAACAGGCCGGCCACCACCTCATGAATGTCCTGGACGACAGTCTCAACTTGTCCCAGCTTGAGTCCGGCAAAACCCCCATCGACCAGACGGCGTTTCTGATGGATGACATTTTCCGCGTCCTCCTCAACCAAACCATCGACCGCGCGGAAAACAAACGGCTGACGCTCCTCTGGCGCGTGGAGCCGGATGTGCCGCGCTGCCTCGTGGGGGACGCCCTGCGCATTAGCCAGGTGCTGTTGAACTATCTCAATAACGCGCTGCGGTATACCGACCAAGGCGAAATTACGGTCGCGGTAGCCGTCGAACACCGAGAGGCGGACCGCGCGATCATGCGGTTCTCGGTGCGCGACACCGGCCCCGGCATCGATCCGGCGTTGCAACAGACGCTGTTCGAGGAATACCATCAGATCGCGACAGATCTACCCCGGCGCCTCAACACCACCGGCTTAGGCCTGGCGATCAGCAAGCGTTATGCAGAACTCATGGGCGGCAGCTGCGGTGTTCACAGCGCGCCGGAGCACGGCTCGACCTTCTGGCTCTCCGTTCCCTGCGGCGTCGGCGACACCGCCTCAGACCGTACGTCAATCGACGCCGTACGCGGCCGTTCGGCAATTTTGCTGGAACCGCATGACGAAGCCCGCGAATCGCTGGCGCACAACCTGCGCGAATGGGGCATGGATGTGCTGGCACTGTCATCGGAGCAAGCCGCGCTCACCGCACTGTCGGAGCGGACGATCCCGCCGCCGGACATTCTTATTTTGTCCTGCTCCACGCCAAGACCAGAGACCTCTCGGCTGTTACAGGAGAACAAACACTGGCACGCGGAAGACCGCACGCTGCTGCTGCTACCGCAGAGCAGAACGCCGGTCGAGGGCCTTCGAGAAGACACGCCTCACGCCATAACAAAACCGATTTTGTCCTATCGTTTATTGGAAGCCGTCGCGGCTCGTCTCGGACACGCGCCGGACGAACATTATGCGCCGCCGACTCAGTTAGGTCGCGAGGCGCTGGCTCCGCTGAAAACTGTCCGCGGCGCGAGGATCTTAGTGGTAGACGATTCCCCCTTAACCCGCGAAGTCGCGGTCGGCTTACTCGAACATGCCGAACTGAGAACCGGAACCGCGGAAAACGGCACCGAGGCGATCGCGCAGCTTGAGCTGGCGGCCAACGAGCAGGATCCGTACGTCTTAGTATTGATGGATTGGCAAATGCCCGTCATGGATGGGCTTGCCGCGACGGCACTCATCCGCACACGCCCCGAGTGGGCACAGCTGCCCATCATCGCGGTGACAGCCTACGCGCTGCCGGACACGCGCCGGCAGTGTCTCGAAGCCGGCATGAGCGATCTCGTGACCAAACCGTTTCGTCCCGCCCAATTGTGGAACACCATCGCCCAATGGCTTGCGCCGCTCCCACCCGCGCAGGTCGAGTGCGCCGCGCCTCCTGCGCCCACACCTGCGCCCAAGAGCGTTCGCACGCGAACTGCCGCTGAGCTTGTGACGGCCCTTGGCACGGTGCCTGGCCTGTGTCCGACAGAATCGCTGAGTCTTCTTCCCGGCAAAGAAGATCGGTACCTGAGCCTCCTCAATGTCATGCTGTCGGACGCCCTCGCCTGTTCCCAGCTAACAGAACAAGCCATCGACGAATGGCACTGGTCGGCTGCCGCGAATCAGCTGCATTTGCTCAGCGGAAATTGCTCGGTGCTGGGTGCGCCGACACTGCGGGCGCTCGGCCTGACACTCGAACAATCCGCGAGGCTCTTTCAAGATGGCGATCAGGTTCTCAATCTCGCGCTTTCAATCCGCCACCTACTCAATGAATTGACCTCCCTGTGGCGCTCGATTGCCGCCCAGCTCTCCACAACGCCATATTATTTAGAAGCCGGCCGCCCCCTCCTGCGCGACACCCACGTGAACGATTCCGGAAATGTCTCGTGAAGAAACAATGCCGGCCTTCCGTAGCACTTTTGCGGCAGCCATTGCACCACAAGCACCTACAGCAGGCCGGTGACACGGCGGGCTAGCCCCAGACAGACCTAACAGGCGTAATCGCCTCAATCCCTTGGACGCGCCGTTTTGCTTATACCTGCTTCTGCCCGATCTTACTCTCCGTCCCGTTCAAGAGGCGTTCGATGTTCCCCTTGTGCTTCAGCATAATGAGCCCGCTGACGATCACGGAGAAAAGGACAAACTCCACAGTCGGACGGGCCACCGAGGCAATCAACGGGAAAAGTCCAAACGCAGTCAGTGCTCCGCCAGAAGAGTAGCGCCACAATGCGACGGCGCCGAGCCACGCCATCAGCAACAGAAATCCGATCGCCGGCTCGACGCCCAAGACAGAGCCCAGTGCCGTGGCGACGCCTTTACCGCCCTTAAATCCGAGAAACGGCGAGAAGAGGTGGCCGAGGAACGGCGCCAGGGCCACCAGCAAAATCATCCATTCCTGCTGAAGCATCTGCGTGGCAGCAAATCCCATGACCCAGCCTTTTCCCATATCGCCGATCAGCGTCAGGATGCCGGCCTTCTTGCCGGAAACTCGCAGGACATTGGTGAAGCCAACGTTCTTGCTGCCGACCGTTCTCGGATCAGGCAACCCCATCGCTTTCGACACGACAATGCCGAATGGAATAGCCCCCAGCAGATAGCCGGCCATTGCCATGAGAACCCAGAGCACTTCGTTATTCATAGTTCAGAAATAGAAACAGGAAGAATAATGCGTGGCTGGAGGACGTTTTCAGCATCCTGCCATGGACTATAGTCCTTTGGCGACGACCTGCTTCCAGAAGCTCCACACATACTGGCCGCCGGAAATATAGCCCAGCACCAGTGACAGATAGAGTGTCACGATACCCGCCAGGTGCAGATTGCCCAGCGGGGCCAGGCTGGTCCCTTCGAGAATGAGCATGACAATCGCCACGACCTGCAAGGCCATCTTGTACTTGCCCGTCGTCTCGGCGGCGATGATCATCCCTTCGCCCGCAGCGATGGCGCGAATGCCGGTAACTCCCAGCTCTCGGGCAATGATCAGAATAGCGACCAGCGCGCTGACCCGGTCCACGTTCACGAGCAGAATCAGCGCGGACAAGACCAACAGCTTGTCGGCGATGGGATCGAGCAACTTTCCGAGCTTGGTCACCTGACCCGACCGTCTCGCGAGATAGCCATCGAGCATATCCGTCACGGCAGCCACGACAAACACGATGGCGGCCATGAGCGATCGGTCTGGATCCGGCGTCGAAAACAGCACGACGAACACCGGAATCAACAGGATCCGGGTGAGCGTGAGCAGGTTGGGGATGTTCAGCGAATCCTGCCCGATTTCCCGCCATGCGGCTAAGACGCGATTCATAGCTGTGTACGATCCTCTTGCAACCTACTGAAAACCGGCTCGATCTACTCGCACTTGATACCACTACTCGCTTGGAACAACAAGATATTTACCTACAGGATACACAACAATAAGGCGAGGACACCGCTGGCGGACTTTTTCAGCAGCCTAACTAGACGATGCCGCTCTTCAAGAGATCATGCAAATGAATGACCCCGCGAATATTCCGATCGCCTTCGATCACCACAAGCGTCGTAATGGAAAAACGTTCCATCATTTCGACCGCTTTGGCCGCCAGGTCGTCTGGGCTGATGATCCGTGGACGTCGCGATGCGAGCACGCTCGCCGTCGCCTTCGTAAAGTCTCCGCCGCCCTGAATGAACCGACGCAGATCTCCATCGGTGATGATCCCGGCCAGCTTCCCCACTTGATCGACCACTGTGGTCATCCCGAGCTTCTTCGCGGTCATCTCCAACATCGCCGTGGTGCCGGATACCGACTCCTCCACCTTGGGCAAATCGGCCCCCGCATGCATGAGATCCTTCACCCGCACCAACAACCGCCGCCCGAGCGTGCCGCCCGGATGGAATTGCGCAAAGTCTTCTTCTTTGAATCCGCGCTTCTGCAACAAGGCCACGGCCAGCGCATCGCCCAGCGCCAACGTCGCGGTCGTGCTGGCCGTCGGCGCGAGCCCCATGGGACAGGCCTCCTCCGACACCGAGACATCCAACGCCACATCACTCTGCTTGGCCAGGGTCGATGTCATGCGACCCGTGAGACCAATGACCGGAATCCCCATGCGCTCGACATAGGGCAGGATTTGCAGTAACTCCGCCGTCTCACCGCTATTGGAAATGGCAATCAAGGCGTCGCGTCGCGCCAACATCCCCAGGTCGCCATGCACTCCTTCAGCGGGATGAAGGAAAAACGAGGAGGTGCCGGTGCTGGCCAGCGTCGCGGCAATCTTTTGACCGATCAATCCGGATTTGCCCATCCCGGAGACCACGACCTTGCCTTTGCACTGAGCAAGCAGATCCACGGCCTTTTCAAACTTATTATCCATCCGATCGACAAGCGCCAGCACCGCGCGCGCTTCGATTTCAAGCACACGCTTCCCGTCACCCAGGCTTCCCAGGCTCTTCACCCCTTTAGGAGCCGGAGCGCTCTTTGATGGAGACTTTAGCTTCGTGGTTTGGCTGCGTCGCATATCCGCATCACCCGTTCAAGCAAAGATTTCAGTTGATGCAGCGGCACCATGTTCGGGCCATCAGAAAGGGCTTCGTCAGGATTGGGATGCACTTCCATGAAAAATCCGTCCACCCCGGCGCCGGCAGCCGCACAGGCCAATGGCTCGACAAACTCCCGCTGACCGCTGGATTTGGTGCCCCCGCCGCCGGGTAACTGCACGCTATGCGTCGCATCGAACACGACGGGATAGCCGAAGCTCCGCATAATGGGAAAGGAACGCATATCGACAACGAGGTTGTTATAGCCGAAGGACGATCCGCGCTCCGTCAGCACAATGCGCTGGCTTCCACACTCTTCGACCTTCTTCACGGCATTGGCCATTTCAGGCGGCGAGAGGAATTGCCCCTTCTTCACATTCACCACTTTGCCGGTCTTAGCCGCCGCGATGAGCAGATCCGTCTGGCGACACAAGAATGCGGGAATCTGCAGCACATCGACGACCTTCCCCGCTTCCGTCGCCTGTTCTTCCGTATGCACATCGGTCAGAATTGGAAGTCCCAATTGGTCCTTCACCTTCTTCAAGACCGCCAAACCATTCTCGATGCCGGGGCCACGGTACGACTTGATGGAGGTCCGATTGGCCTTGTCGAACGACGACTTGAAGACATAGGGGATACCGAGCGACTTGGTGATCTCTGCAATTTTCCCGGCCGTATCCAGCACCAGCTGTTCACTCTCGATGACGCAGGGACCGGCAATCAGGAACGGCCGATTTCCCGCTCCGACTTTGAACGAACCGATTTGGACTTCGTGACTCATCTATCAGCCTATATTTCTAGGGCTAACGAATACCCCTGCAAACATTTCTCGAATAATCCCAAGCTCCTCCGGCATCCAAACAACTATCTATGTACCAGCAATGCTTTAACCAAAAAGCTGATACCAAGATAGTAACCGATGCAGTAACGATGACCCATATTACTCTCGGTGTACTCATTGAACCTGATTAATGCCCAAGCTTCTTTCGAAGCGCTGCCCCCACAAATCCGCTGAACAACGGATGTGGATGATGCGGTCGCGAACGATATTCCGGATGGAACTGCGTCGCGAGGAACCAGGGATGCTTCTTAAGCTCCACGATCTCGACCAGCCGCCCGTCCGGCGACAACCCGCTCAACACCAATCCCTTGGCCGCGAGTTGCTCGCAATAGGCATTGTTGAATTCGTACCGATGCCGATGCCGCTCGCTGATCTCGTTGACACCGTACATCTTCTGCGCCAGCGTCCCCTCTCCGAGTTTGCACAGGTAGGAGCCGAGCCGCATGGTCCCGCCCTTGTCGCTCACGGACTGTTGTTCGGACATCAAATGGATGACAGGATGCGGCGATTGCCCGTCGAACTCCGAACTATTGGCGCCCGCCAGACCCGCCACGTTCCGCGCAAACTCGATGGTAGCGCATTGCATGCCCAAACACAGTCCGAGGAACGGCACTTCGCGTTCTCGCGCATACTTGATGGTGAGAATTTTCCCTTCGACTCCGCGCGTCCCAAACCCTCCGGGAATCAGAATTCCGTCCGCCTCGCGCAAGATCCGCTCGGTCCCCTGACGCTCAACGTCTTCAGACTCAATCCAGGTGATGTTGACCTTCGTCTCATGATCGATCCCGCCATGCACCAGCGCCTCGGCCAGACTTTTGTAGCACTCCTTCAGCCCCGCGTATTTCCCGACCAGCGCGACGGAGATCTCGTGCTTCGGATGCTTGATCTTCTGCACCATCGCATCCCACTCGCGCAGATTCGGGGGGCCGGTCTCAATATGCAGTTGCCGGACGATCAGTTCATCCAGACCTTCTTTTCGGAAGACAATCGGCACTTCATAGATCGTCTCAACATCCTTTGCTGTGATGACGGCATCTTTCTCGACATTGCAGAACATCGCGATCTTGGCCTTCATCTCCGGCGGAATGTACCGATCAGTGCGGCACAACAGAATATGCGGCTGGATACCGATCTCGCGAAGCTTGTTCACCGAATGCTGCGTGGGCTTGGTCTTCAATTCACCAGCCGCGCCGATGTAGGGGACCAGCGTCAAGTGGACATACAACACATTGTCGCGACCTACATCGTAGGGCATCTGGCGAATCGCTTCGAGAAACGGCAGACTTTCAATGTCGCCGACAGTGCCGCCGATCTCGACGATCGTGACGTCGATCCCCTGCGAGATCCGCATGATGCATTGTTTGATCTCGTCGGTGATGTGCGGCACGACTTGGACGGTGCCGCCAAGATAATCGCCCCGGCGTTCTTTCGTGATGACGGAATTGTAAATCCGCCCCGTGGTGTAATTGCTTTCCTTCGTCAGCGACAACGAGGTGAACCGCTCGTAGTGACCCAGGTCGAGATCGGTTTCCGCGCCGTCCTCGGTGACGAAGACTTCGCCATGCTGATAGGGATTCATCGTGCCCGGGTCGACGTTGATGTAGGGGTCGAGCTTCAAGAACGTGATCTTGAGCCCGCGGCTCTCCAGAAGATTACCGATCGACGCCGACGCCAGTCCCTTCCCCAGCGACGAGACCACTCCCCCTGTCACAAAAATAAACTTGCTCATGGCTGCCCCCATCATCGGCTCGGTGCGGTCCGTTTGAGGTTGAGTTCCTGTTTCAGGGATTCATACTGCCGCAACTTTTCTTCGGCCTCCGGGACATCCTCCGGCGCATCGATGCGCAGCGACGCATACGGCGTCTCCCAGACACGCACGCGGATTCCGTTTTCGAGCGCGCGCAACTGTTCCAGCTTTTCCGCATCTTCCAGCACACCCGTCTTCATCCCGGCAAAGCGCAACAGCGTTTCCTTCGTATAAATATAGACCCCGAGATGAATGTAATGCAGCCCGCTGACCACACGCCGGCTCGGATCGTCGCGGACGAGCGGGATCGGCGCGCGCGAAAAATAGAGCGCATGGCCATTGGCATCCGTCGCCACCTTGACGATCGCCGGATTGTGCAGATCGTCGGTCACATCCATCTTGCGCTTCAGCGTGCCCATTTCGGCGCCGCTCTGGAGGAACGGATCGATGAGATCCGACAGCAGCTCGGCATTCAGCGGAATTTCGTCTCCTTGCAAATCAACGAAGCACTCTCCCGCAAACATCCTGGCCACCGCCGCAACACGATCGGTCCCCGTCCGATATTCGCCGCCCATCATGACAACCCGGCCGCCGAACTGTTCGACAGCCTGCTTGATACGATCATCATCCGTCGCGACCAGCACGTCATTCACCGAGCGACAGGCCCGCGCGCATTCATAGACATGCTGAATCATCGGTTTGCCGGCCAGCTTCACCAGCGGTTTTCCGGGAAACCGCGACGACCCGTAGCGGGCCGGAATGACGAGGGTGACCGACGACAATGTTTTAGCCATTCCCGACCGCCTCCAGGAGCTGCTTGGGCGAGACCGTCGCCGTGCCAACCATGCCCACGACAATGCCGGCCGCATGATTGGCCAATGTCGCGGCTTCCCGCATGCTGGCACCGGTTGCCAGCGCCAGGGCCAAGGTCCCGATCACGGTATCGCCGGCTCCCGTCACATCGTACACTTGCCGGGCCTGCGTCGGAAGATGCCAGGACGTCCCCTCACCTTCGTACAAGCTCATTCCCTTTTCGCCTCGCGTGATGAGTACAGACTGGCACCCCAGCCGTTGCCTGATCAAGGCGCCGGCCTGGTTGATGGCTCGATCATCATCGCCATGCAACCCAGCGGCCTGCGTGGCTTCCAGATGGTTCGGCGTCATCACCGTCACACCCTTGTAGTAGCTGAAATGCTCGACCTTCGGATCGACGATGATGGGGATCTTGCGCAAGGCCGCCATCCGCGTCAATTCGGTCATGAGCGCCGCCGATACGACGCCTTTGGCATAATCCGAGACGATAATGCAGGATAACTCGCGAATCCGCGATTCGACATAGCGCAACAGCCGTTTCTGAAGCGTTCCTTTCAGTTCTTGGCGGCCCTCCATATCGTAGCGCACAATCTGCTGATTGTGGGCGATCACCCGACTCTTCCTGGTGGTTGGACGATCATGGTCGATAATCACGCCACCCCGGCCTGAACGCGACTGGCCCAGCTCTTTCAACAGCAACCGTCCGCTCTCGTCGGCGCCGATGACCCCGCACAAGTCTGCTTTGCCGCCGAGCGCAAGAATGTTGTTGAAGACGTTGGCCGCGCCGCCCAGCCGCAGCGTTTCCGACTCGACATGCACGACCGGCACCGGCGCCTCCGGAGAAATCCGGCTCACCCGTCCCATCACGTAATGGTCAAGAATCAAATCCCCGATGACCAGGAGGCTGGCCTGAGGAAACCGCTGGAGATACTGACGAAGCGCTTTCTGTGACACAGATTGATTCTGCGTGGTCTGCGAAGCCATGACGTACGCGTCCCTCTATTGGCGGATCATTGAATGGCTTTGCCGAACCGATCCCTTTGAGCCTATTTCAAATCCAGTGACCGTGCGGTTTATTCTTCACTCACACACTTCTCGTGCCCGCTCACTGAATCGCTTTGCCGAACCGATCCCATCGAACCCACTCAGTCCACTCCCCGTGACCGCTCCAGGACCAGTAGATTCTGAACGCCTTCCCGCGGATCTTTTCCTCCCGCACATAGCCCCAGAAGCGGCTGTCGAGGCTCTGATCGCGATTGTCGCCCATGACAAAATAGGACCCGTCCGGCACCGTCACCGGGCCGAAGTTGTCGCGGGGATTGATCGTGCTGTCGATGATGCCCGGATCGATCCGCTGCGTGAAGGCTCGGTCGTCGAGCAGTTCACCGTTGACGAGCACCTGCTTATTGCGGATCTGCACGGTATCGCCGGGCGTGCCGACGATGCGCTTGATGAAATCTTTCTCTTCGTCTTCCGGAAAGCGAAAGACGATGACATCGCCCCGCTGCGGCTTACCGAACGGCATCACGTTGGAAGACGTGTAGCAATTCACCGGCGGAAAGTTCCATTGCAACTTACAATCGGTCGGCCATTGCAACCCATAGGACAACTTGCTGACGAGGATATGATCGCCGATCAACAGTGTGGGAATCATCGACCCGGATGGAATCTTGAACGCCTGCACGACGAACACCCGAATGGCGAAGGCCAGCAGCATCGCGACGATGATGGCTTCGGCGTACTCCCGAATGATCGACTTCCCGCTCTGCCGAGCGTCGCCCGCCGCCGGGACCTCCGTCGGAGCCGCGACCGGGGCGACCCCTGATACATCCTCAAGATTGGGCGGAGTCGGTTCAGCACTCATTCATCCCCCACTTTCAACAGCGCCAGGAAAGCCTCTTGCGGCACTTCCACGCTTCCCACCGACTTCATCCGCTTCTTGCCTTCTTTCTGCTTTTCCAGCAGCTTCCGTTTGCGCGAGATATCGCCGCCATAGCACTTCGCGATAACGTTCTTCTTCATCGCGCCGATCGACTCGCGAGCAACGATCTTCGTCCCGATCGCCGCCTGAATGGCAATTTCAAACATCTGACGGGGGATGAGCTCTTTCATCTTCTCCGCCATCTGCCGCCCGCGATGGACCGATCGCTCTTTGTGGGTAATGAACGACAGCGCATCCACAGCCTCGCCGTTCAACAGAATATCGAGCTTCACCAGATCGGATTCGCGATAACCGAGCAATTCATAGTCCAGCGACGCATACCCCTGCGTGCGCGACTTGAGCTTGTCATAAAAATCCAAGATGACTTCATTGAGCGGCATCTCATAACTGATGACGACGCGGGTCGGATCGAGAAAGTGGATGTCCCGCTGAATGCCACGGCGTTCCTGGCAGAGCTTGAGGATCGCTCCCATATACCGTTCCGGGGTAATCACCGTGGTCAGGATAAAGGGCTCCTCGAACGAATCGATACTGCTGGGCTCCGGCAAATCGGCAGGATTGTCGATCTCCAGCACCTCGCCTTTGGTCGTCATCACGCGATACACGACAGTGGGCGCGGTCGTAATCAACGTCAGGCCATATTCTCGCTCGAGGCGCTCCTGGATAATCTCCATATGCAGCAAGCCCAGGAAGCCGCAGCGAAAACCAAAGCCCAACGCCAAGGAACTCTCCGGCTCATAGACAAAAGAGGAGTCGTTCAATCGCAACTTGACGAGCGCATCCCGCAGATCTTCGTACTTCGCCGTGTCGGTCGAATAGAGCCCGCAGAAGACCAGCGGCTTCACTTCCTTATACCCGGGGAACGGCGTGGCCGTCGGGTGCACGGCATCAGTCAGCGTGTCACCGATCTTGACGTCCGCCACCTCACGCATGTTCGCACAGAGATAGCCGACCTCACCGGTCAGCAGTTGGGTCGTCTTCGAGCGCTTGGGAATAAACTTCCCGACTTCCATCACTTCAAATGTCCGGTCGTTGGACATGACCTTAATCTTCATCCCCGGCCGGACCTCTCCGTCTACGATGCGGATGAGGACGATCACCCCCTGATAGTTATCGAACCAGGAATCAAAAATGAGGGCTTTCAGCGGGGCCTTGGGATCACCGGACGGCGGCGGAATCCGCTCGATGATCGCTTCGAGTACCTCCGGCACTCCCTTGCCCTCTTTCGCGCTGATCGGCATCGCATCGCTGGCATCCAGCTGCAACACTTCTGAAATGGAATTCTTGGTCCCCTCGACGTCCGCACTGGCCAAATCGATCTTATTGATGACGGGGATAATGGTCAGATTGTTCGCCATGGCCAAATTGACATTGGCGATAGTCTGCGCCTGCACCCCCTGCGTGGCATCCACAAGCAAGAGCGCGCCTTCGCAGGCCGCGAGACTCCGCGAGACTTCATAGGTGAAATCGACGTGCCCCGGCGTATCGATCAAGTGCAAATCATAGGTCTTCCCATCCTTGGCCTTGTACCGAATGGCGACCGCATGGGCCTTGATCGTAATGCCCCGTTCCCGCTCAAGATCCATGGCATCAAGGATCTGCTCCTTGGCCTCTCGGGCGGTCACTGCGCCAGTCGCATCCAGGAGCCGGTCGGCGAGGGTGGATTTGCCGTGATCGATATGGGCGATAATCGAGAAGTTTCGTATAAGGCTTTGCAAATCCTAGCTCTTTTCAGAAAAAATCGGTTCATTATAGTAACTGCCCCACGGGTTGTCAAAGTCAGGACTCACTCGTATAATCGCCGCCGCACGGTGATTTTCGAGCCTTTCTACGCACCTCAACTCCACCCGGCTTCGCAGGAACTCTGAATCGCATGGCACCACGCACCCCCCCGGACACACTCGCGGATTGGGACCGGAAATATCTCTGGCATCCCTTTACACAAATGCAGGAATGGGAACAGGAAGCCCCCCTCATTATCGAACGGGGAAAGGGCGCCTACCTGATCGATACTCAGGGCAGAAAGTACCTCGACGGAACCTCATCAATCTGGGTGAATCTCCATGGACATCGGCATCCGACGCTCGATCGCGCCATCAAAAACCAACTCGACAAGATTGCCCACTCAACTTTTCTAGGACTCTCAAACCCGCCGGCTATTCAACTCGCGCGCGAACTGATCCGCATTGCGCCGAAGGGACTGAAGCGAGTCTTTTATTCCGACAACGGATCAACGGCAGTTGAAGTCGCCCTCAAGATGGCGGTCCAATATTGGCAGCAACGCCATCCCGAGGCCGGACCCAAACATACCTTTCTGCATCTCAAGCTGGCCTATCACGGCGACACGATCGGGGCCATCAGTGTCGGGAATATCGAGCTGTTTCACGGCCGCTTCAAACCTCTTCTGTTTCCAACTCTCGACGCCGAGCCCCCCTACTGTTACCGCTGTCCGCTCGCCCTCACCTATCCTTCCTGCCACATGGCCTGCCTCGATCCAATCGAACAGCTACTCAAAACCCGGCATCGCGAAATCGCTGGATTCGTCATTGAACCACTCGTGCAGGCCGCAGCCGGCATGATCATGTCTCCGCCCGGCTACTTGAAACGCATCCGTGAACTCTGCACTCAATATAATGTGCTACTCATCGCCGATGAAGTGGCGACAGGATTTGGCCGCACGGGAAAGATGTTTGCCTGTCAGCATGAGGGCGTCACCCCTGATCTGATGGCCATCAGCAAGGGGCTGACCGGCGGCTATATGCCCTTGGCCGCCACGTTGACGACGGAAGCCATCTACAGCGCGTTTCTTGGGAAGTACGAAGAGTTCAAGACGTTCTTCCATGGCCATAGCTATACCGGCAATCCGTTGGGATGCGCAGTGGCGCTGGCAAACCTTGAGGTCTTCCGCACAGAAAAAACCCTTGCGGGACTTCGCCCGAAGGTCGCACTCTTGAAACGCCTGCTTAAGCCCCTAGCCGATCTGCCGCTCGTGGGAGATATCCGCCAGCGCGGCATGATGGCGAGCATCGAACTCGTTCAGAACAAGACCACCCGCGAAGCCATCCCCCTACAGGCCAGAATCGGCCACCGAGTCGCCATGGAGGCGCGCCTGCGAGGGCTCTTACTCCGCCCGATCGGCAATGTGATCGTCCTGATGCCGCCGCTCTCTTCGACCCGGGATCAATTGTCGAGAATGGTGGAAATCTTGGCCGATTCCATAGACACTTGCACTCATCCAATCGGGGCGCCCGATGCAGCACGAAGCCCCGTCTTGTGAATCCACGTGAAGACTAGAGGCGCAGATGAGTTCCTATGATTTCCTCGTGATCGGCGGCGGTGTCATTGGGTTGAGTATCGCCAGAGAACTCAAGTCCCGCCATGCCGATGCCCGCATCATGTTGATCGAGAAAGAATCCGCTTGCGGGGCCCACGCCAGTGGCCGCAACAGCGGCGTCCTCCACGCAGGATTTTACTACTCCCCCGATAGCCTGAAAGCGAAATTCACCAAGCTCGGGAACAAGCGGATGACCGCCTATTGCGAGCAGAAAGGCATTCCCCTCAATCGCTGCGGCAAGCTCGTCGTGGCCAAAGATGCCGGCGATCTTCCCTCCCTCGACGAGCTGGTGAAGCGCGGCCGAGCGAACGCGATTGAGATTCAGGAGCTGACCGAAGCAGAAGCCAAACGCATCGAGCCTCGCGTCAAAACCTACCAGCGCGCCCTGTTCTCACCCCGCACCTCGACCGTGAATCCCTTGCACGTCGTCGACGCCATGCAACGCGATGCCACCCAGGAGGGAATCGAGATACGATTCGGCACCGCCTACATCAGCCGAACCGATCAGGGAGTCCGGACCAACTCGGACACGATTGCCGCTGGCTATGTCGTCAATGCCGCGGGATTGTACGCGGACAAAATCGCGCTGGATTATGGCTTCTCTGAAAAGTATCGGATCCTGCCCTTCAAAGGGCTCTATCTCTATTCAAACGAGCCGCCGGGCGCGATCCGCACCAATATCTACCCGGTTCCTGATCTGAGGAATCCGTTTCTCGGGGTTCACTTCACCATCACCGCCGACGGAAAAGCGAAGATCGGCCCTACGGCCATTCCGGCCTTCTGGCGTGAAAATTACGAGGGCCTCAGTAATTTCAAGCTGGGTGAGATGATGGAGGTCGCGGGCCGCGGACTCGGGCTGCTGACCAACGCCCAATTCGACTACCGGCGTCTCGCCGTGGAAGAGATCGCCAAATATTCCCGCAGCAAAATGGTCGAACTCGCCTCGGTGCTCGCCGAAGGAGTACAGGAATCAAACTATCAGAAGTGGGGACGGCCCGGCATCAGGGCCCAATTACTGGATATTACCAAGCGCAAGCTCGAAATGGATTTTGTCCTGGAAGGAGACCGCCGCTCCATGCACGTCCTCAATGCCGTCTCACCGGCCTTTACCTGCTCACTACCCTTCGCCGCGCATGTGTGCGATCAGATCGACCAACGCCTGCGCTAACTCACCGTCAACCATTCAGCTCGACGACGGCTCCAACACCAATCTGTAAGCGCTCGCTGGCCGATTTTTCTTTGAGAAATAACTCCAGCATCCCATTGCTGTTGATCACAGCATGCAGCACATCACCCTGCCCTTCGCTATAGTTTGCGACCAGGGTTTCACTGCGATGCGCTCCGACCCGGATCTCCGGCTGGCCGATCATACCGGCCTCAATCTGCGCGCGGGAAATGTTCGAGATCAGATTCCCGAAACGGTCGATGTAGACAATCTCTCCAATAATCGTTCGCGTCGTCACCTGGGGTTGAGGCCAGTTCGTTCTGACCGGATCAGGAACCAATCGGCCGAACGACGACAGCGCCGCGCCTTTGGCCAGCCAGGCCGCCGCCGGGGCAAACACATCTCGGCCGTGGAAGGTCGCTCCGGGGGACGGCAATCGGTACTGCTGATTTTCGATTTCCCGAACCTCAACGTCTTCTTCCATATTCAAAACCGGCGTCAGTACACCGTTGTCCGGCGCCACGAAGTAATAGCGGCCCGTTTTGACCAGAATCGGCCGGCGGCGGCTGCCGACGCCGGGATCGACCACCACGACATGCACGGTGCCTTCGGGAAACGCCCGGTAGCAGGCCTGGAGACAATAGGCGGCTTCGTCGATTCGATGCGGAGTGATGTGATGGGACACATCTTCAATGCGGGCATCAGGGTGGATCGTCAGGATCACCCCTTTCATGCTGGCGACGAAATAATCTTTGGTGCCGAAATCGGTCAGGAGAGTAATGAGCGAGGGGGCCGGAGGCACGTCACAATTCCTCGAATTTGATCTCCACGATTTCGTATTCAATGACCTTTGCCGGTGTCGTCACTTCAACAAAATCACCGACCCGCTTGCCGATGAGTGCGCGCCCGACCGGCGACTGCACGGAGATTCGGTTGAATTTCATGTCGGCTTCGTCTTGCCCGACCAGCGTGTATTGCCGCTTCGACTGCGATTCCTGCTCGATCACCAGGACCGTCGCGCCGAAGACCGCGGTGTCCGTCGTACGGCCGGTCGTGTCCACCACCCGGGCCTCGGCAATTTTGGTTTCGAGTTCGGCCATACGCGCCGCGATAAACCCCTGCCGTTCCTTGGCCGCGTCATACTCGGCATTCTCGCTCAAATCGCCATGCGCGCGGGCTTCGGCAATCGCTTCGATATTCTTCGGCCGTTCGACCTTGCGCAAGCGATCGAGTTCAGCCTTGAGTGCGTCAAAACCTTTTTGGGTAATGGGTGTCGGCATACCGCAGAACTCCTCTTACGCCTGGGGGCGATGATACTCTTGCAGCGATCGAATCGACAATTCTTTCTTGGCCAGGGCTTCAATGCCCATCACGGCCGCCAGTGCTCCCCGCATCGTCGTATAGTAGGGCACTCCCCGCTGCAGGGCTTCCCGACGAATCGACAGGGAATCCGTATGGGCGGAAGCCGTCCGCACCGTATTCACGACGACGGCAACAGCCCCATTTTTAATGTGATCCACGATATGGGGGCGCCCCTCTTTTACTTTATTGACGGTCTCCACCTCAACCCCTTTGTCTCGCAAAAAACTGGCGGTGCCGCTGGTGGCCTGAAGGGTGAATCCGAGGGTGCGCAACCGCTTCGCCACATCCCACGCCGCCAGCTGATCGGATTCTTTCACGCTGATAAAGGCGGTGCCCGATTGCGGCAGAGAGGCGCCGGCTCCGGCCTGGGACTTGGCAAACGCCCAGCCGAAATCGCCGTCGATGCCCATGACTTCTCCCGTCGATTTCATTTCCGGCCCCAACAGCACATCGACTCCCGGAAACTTATTGAACGGAAACACCGCCTCCTTCACCGATAAATGCGTAGGCTGCGGCGCCGTGATAAACCCGAGGTCTTGGAGCGACTTCCCCAGCATCACCTTCATGGCCAGCTTGGCCAGCGGAACACCGATGGCTTTGCTGACGAACGGCACGGTGCGCGAGCCCCGTGGATTCACTTCGAGCACGTACACCGTTTGGTCCTTCACGGCGAACTGCGCATTCATCAGACCCACGACACCTAACTCCAACGCCAAGGCCGTCATCTGCCGCTCGATCTCACGCACGAGCGCCTTATCCAACGTGTAGGGCGGAAGTGAACAGGCCGAATCACCCGAGTGCACGCCGGCTTCCTCAATGTGCTCCATAATACCGGCTACCACCACCGTTTTCCCGTCAGAAATGGCATCGGCATCGATCTCGATCGCGTCCGAAAGATACTTGTCGATCAATACCGGATGTTTGGGCGAGGCCTTCACGGCCGAACGCATGTACTCCAGCAAAGCGGTTTCGTCATACACAATCTGCATCGACCGCCCGCCTAAAACATAGGAGGGACGCACCATGACGGGATAGGTAATCTTCCCCGCGATCCGCACCGCTTCGTCGACGGAGCGGGCCATGCCGCTTTCGGCCTGCCGCAATCCGAGCTTGTCCAACAGATCGCGGAACCGCTCACGATCCTCTGCCCGATCGATGGCCTCCGGGCTCGTGCCTAGAATTTTCACCCCGGCCCTGGAGAGCGGCAACGCCAATTTCAGCGGAGTCTGCCCGCCGAATTGCAGCACCACCCCAAGCGGTTGCTCGCGGTGGATGATGTTCAGCACATCCTCCTCGGTGAGCGGCTCAAAGTAGAGACGGTCCGACGTATCATAGTCGGTGCTCACCGTTTCGGGATTGCAATTCACCATGATCGTTTCGACACCCTCTTCACGCAGCGCCATCGCCGCATGCACACAGCAGTAGTCGAACTCGATCCCCTGCCCGATCCGGTTGGGACCGCCGCCGAGAATCACGACCTTCGTGCGATCAGACGGGCGCGATTCACATTCACTGCCGTAGGTCGAATAGAGATAAGGCGTATTGGCTTCAAACTCCGCGGCACAGGTATCCACGCGCTTATACGTCACGGCCCTGGCCGGCTTGGCGGACTTACCGGACTTGCCGGATCCCATGCGCGCCTTCCGAACAACGGCCCCCTCGACGCCGAGCAATTGCCCGATCCGGTCGTCTGAGAATCCTAACTCCTTCGCCTCCCACAAGAGATCGCCGGACAGCACCTTAGCGGCGCTGTCGACCTGGCCTATCAGTACCTGTTCAAACTGGATCAGCTCACGAATCTGCTCCAAAAACCAGGGGTCGATCTTGGTAATCGCGAACAATTCGTCATTCGTGAGGCCGAGTCGGATCCCGTCGGCCAGATACCAGAGCCGCTCCGGTAACGGCGTTTTCAGGGTACGCCGGATCTTCTCGACCGCCTCGGCGCGATTGAACTCGGCGGGAATTCCCCGATCGATGCCGACCCGCGAGGCCAGACCGTTCAAATCCAGCTCCAACGAGCGAATCGCCTTTTGCAACGACTCCTTGAAGGTCCGGCCGATCGACATCACTTCGCCCACCGACTTCATCTGTGTCGTCAGCGTCGGATCGGCCCCTTTGAATTTCTGAAAGGCAAAGCGAGGAATCTTGACCACGACATAATCGATCGTCGGCTCGAAGGACGCTTTGGTCACACCCGTAATATCGTTGCTGATCTCATCCAGCGTATACCCGATTGCCAGCTTCGCGGCGATCTTCGCAATCGGAAAACCGGTGGCCTTTGACGCCAACGCCGAGCTCCGCGACACGCGCGGGTTCATCTCGATAATGATCATTTCCCCGTTGTCGGGGTTCAACCCGAATTGAATATTCGAGCCGCCGGTATCGACGCCGATCTCGCGAATGATCCGCAAGGCCGCATTGCGCATGCGCTGATATTCCTTGTCGGTCAGGGTCATGGCCGGCGCCACGGTGATGCTGTCGCCGGTATGCACGCCCATCGGGTCCAGATTTTCGATCGGACAGACGATGACCACGTTGTCCTTGAGATCGCGCATGACCTCCAACTCGTACTCTTTCCATCCGATCAAGGAGCGTTCGATCAGCACCTGACTGGTTGGGCTCATCGCCAGCGCCCAGTCGATGAGCTTTTCAAATTCCTCCCGGTTATAGGCAATGTTGCCGCCGGTCCCGCCCATCGTAAACGAAGGCCGGATAATAGCGGGGAATCCGACTTTCTCCAGAATCTTGGTCGCCTCTTCTCGGGTGTGCGCAGTCCCGCTTTCAGGCACCTTCAGCCCAATCCGCTCCATGGCCTGCTTAAAGGCTTCCCGGTCTTCGGCTTTGTGAATAGCTTCCGCCGAAGCCCCGATCAGCTTGACGCCGTACTTCTCCAACACGCCGCGCTTCACCAACCCCATCGTCGCATTCAACGCCGTTTGCCCACCCATCGTCGGCAGGAGTGCATCGGGGCGCTCACGTTCAATCACTTTCTCGACAACCTCTAGCGTAATCGGCTCGATATACGTGCGGTCGGCCAGCTCGGGATCGGTCATAATCGTCGCCGGGTTGCTGTTGATGAGGATGACCTTGAACCCCTCTTCCCGCAACGCTTTGCAGGCTTGCGTGCCGGAATAGTCAAACTCACAAGCCTGGCCGATCACAATCGGCCCGGACCCAATTAACAGAATGGACTTAATATCAGTGCGTTTCGGCATGGATCCTCAATACTCGATAGTTGAAAACTAGCTCAGTTGCGGCATAGGACCGATCAGCGGCCGATAGGGTGCCGCCGGTGGGGCCGTCGGGGCATTGTGCCCATGGTAATATCGCATCGCATCCGGCAACCAGGCCTCGATCTGATTGATACGCGTAAGATCCGACGGATGCGTCGAGAGAAATTCCGGAACCGCCTGCTGTGACCGAAAGCACACCTTCCCAATCATCTGCCGGGGACAACCGCTCATACGCTCCCAAAACGGCACGGCTTCACGGGGATCGAACCCCGCCTCCGCCATCAAACGCAGTCCGATATAGTCCGCTTCAGACTCCTGCTTGCGGTTGAACGGCAGCGAGACATTTACGCCATAGGCGCCGAGCAACCCCTGCATGGCGCCGCCGCCGGCATGCCCGGCCGCTGCGGCCCCGATCGCACCCAGCTGAGCGATCTGATCGATGATGCTGCGGCTCATCCGCTCGACTCCGTGGCGCTGCAGCGCATGGGCGACCTCATGCCCCATGACCGTCGCCAATCCTTCTTCGCTTTTCGTCACCTTGAGAATGCCCGTAAAGACCGCCACCTTGCCACCAGGCAGGCAAAAAGCGTTCACCATCTTGTCTTCCTGAATGACCGCAAACTCCCACTGATACTCCGGCTTGTTGGCGGCCTTGGCGATCCGCTGCCCGACCTTCTGGACCAGCTCATTGATTTCGACATTGTCGCTCAACGTCGCCTGCCGCAAGACCTCCCGGTACGCGCCGAGCCCAAACTCCATTTCCTTTTCTTCCGAAAAGAAAATGAGCTGATCGCGGGCCGTTCCCGGCGCGCGATAACAGCCGGTCAACGACGACAATAGCCCCAGGGCCGTGCAGGCCCCAAGGGCCGCATAGATTCCGGTCACGCCCCGCACCCCGAGCGCCAGTACGGCGCGCCGCCCGACCGGCGTGGCGAGAAACTGGTCTACGCTATGATCGCCCGTCTGCGCCATCACATCACTCACTCACGCCGGCCTGAAAGGATTTCAGCCAGGCCTACGGCATCCACAAATACATGAATTGCGGCGTGCCGCCCCTGACAAACGACATCACGTCGAGATTGCCCAGCGCCGACAGCGGACCGGGCGCCATGAGCTTGGTGTACACATTGTTCGAATAATCGCCCGGGCGGTGATAGGTCACCACCCTCGCCTCCGTCAATCCGGCTTTTTTCTTGGCCGCTTCAATAGCATCTTCCAGATAGCCGATCTCATCAACCAGTCCCGCCGCTTTCGCTTGATCGCCGGTATAGATCCGGCCGTCGGCCAGCTTCTTGATCTGCTCCATCTGGAGATTCGGCCTGCCCTCTTGTACAACCGTCAGGAACCGCTGATAGAACGAATCGATCAACCCTTGAAAAATGCCCCGTTCTTCCGGAGTCATAGCGCGAAACGGCGACCCCATATCCTTCCGAGGACCGGATGTGATCGCGGTGGCTTCAACCCCCACTTTCTCCAACAGTCCGTGCGTATTCACCGTGAGCATGATGACGCCGATACTCCCCGTCACCGTCGAGGGATGGGCCATGATCCGGTCCGCGGATGAAGCGATGTAGTACCCGCCCGAGGCCCCCACATCCATGATCGAGGCGATGACCGGAATCTTGCGGGATGCTTTGAACAGCTTCAGCTCATGATGAATGATATCCGACGCCGTCACTGTGCCGCCAGGCGTATTGATCCGCAACACCAGCGCCTTGACCGACTCATCGCGTGAGGCCCGCGTCAGTTCTTCCTTGATCGTCGCGATCATGCTGGGAAGCGTATAGAAACTCGCCTTGTCTTCCGAACTGATCATCCCGGATACATCCACGAGCAAGATCTTATCCTTGCCGGTTCCACTCACCTGCCGCTCCTCCAACTGAGTGGGCGGCGGCGGAATCTGAATATTGACGCAGCCCGAGTGCAACACACTCAAGCCCACGATGCACACACCGGCGACGAATGACCTGACTCTATCCATGATGTTTCTCCATGAGCTGCACAAACTCCTCAAACAGATACGCCGAATCATGCGGACCGGGTGAGGCCTCCGGATGATATTGTACGGAAAAGACGGGCTGGTCCAGGCACACCAGGCCTTCAATCGATTGATCGTTCAGACTCAGATGGGTAATCGACACCTTGCCGAGCGCGGTCTCGATCGTCACCGGCCGCTCCGGCACGTCACCGATCAGAGTCGGACCCTGCACGGCGAAATTGTGATTTTGCGAAGTGATCTCGACCTTGCGTGTCCGGATATCGAGGACCGGATGGTTCGACCCATGGTGCCCGAATTTCAGTTTGTAGGTCTTGAGGCCCAAGGCTAATCCGATGATTTGATGACCGAGGCAAATGCCAAAGATCGGGTAACGACCGATCAAGGCTCGCACGGCTTCCATCGCATAGGGCACGCCCTCCGGATCGCCCGGGCCGTTCGAGAGAAACACTCCGTCTGGTTTCAACGCCTGCACCTCGGCAGCCGACGTCGACGCCGGCACCACCGTCACGTGGCACCCCACATCGACCAGCCGCCGCAAAATATTTTCCTTCACACCAAAATCGTAGGCCACCACCCGCCAGGGCTTTCGTCGCTCGGATCGCGCCGGCCCTAGCACGACATCAGGCATCCATTCCCCCGACCCCTTGTCCCATTCATAGGAACGTTTCGACGTCACCTCAGCAACAAGATCGCGCCCGAGAATGCTCGGCGCCTGCTTGGCTTTCTTGACAGCAGACTCTCGATCGGCACTCAGATGCGTGATCACCGCCTGCTGTGAGCCCTTCTCCCGGAGATGCCGTGTCAGCGCGCGCGTATCCAGCCCTTCGATCGCGACAAGCTTAGCCTTGGTCAGATAATCCTGAATGCACTCCTTGCTTCGCCAGTTGCTCGCCAACCGGCTGGCCTCCATGACCACGAATCCTTCGGCCCAGACTTTTTGCGACTCGATATCCTCCGGCGTCACTCCATAGTTTCCGATATGCGGACAGGTCATCGTGATGATCTGGCCTTTATAGGAAGGATCCGTCAACACCTCTTGGTATCCGGTCATCGCCGTATTAAACACCACTTCACCAAGGGCTTCGCCTGTATAGCCAAGTGCGCGCCCCTCGAATACCGTGCCGTCAGCCAGTGCTAATAACGCCTTCTTCATGCCTGCCCCTTGCTCACTCGCCATGTGTGCAACGTGTGATTGACTCGGACACCCATCAAGACGATACCCAAACAGAGATTCACCATATAGAGCGCGCGCACGGGCATATGGAGCTTGAAGAAGGCTCCCAGCGCCGCCTTCCGTGCCGTGTCATCTTTGATCGCAAACGCCTCAGCTTGCAGCCTGGCGGCTTGGGGATGCAAAACACCGATGATGATCCCGGCAACCAGCACCATCACACCGAGTAAAACCATTTCAAACGTTGTGGGGGCCATCACCGGATGCTGAACCCACCGCCGCCACCCCATCCCGGCGACCATCACGACGATCGCCACCAGCACCGCTCGATTGAACCCTTCAAATGTTCTCGTCAAAAAAAATCCCCCGGAATCCTGCCCTCCGAACGTATTAAACACCGCCGGAATCACAGCAGTCACCAAAATCACTAACCCGCCGACCCAGACCCCCAACGCCACCCATTCGAGCGTCAGACCGATGCGCGAGATCCACAAGGACGCCCGGGACTCCATCATAGACTACTGCTCGGCCGGAGTCGCTTCAAACACCACCCGCCCTCCGACAATCGTCGTTCTGACCCGCCCCTTCACCTTCCATCCGGCGAACGGCGTGTTCCGGCTCTTCGACTTAAACTTGCTGGGATCGACCTGCCATTGCTCCTGAGGATCGACGATCGCCACATCCGCATCGGCTCCGACAGCCAATGTGCCCTTCTTAAGTCCGAAGGCAATCGCCGGCGCAGTCGCCAGCTTATCGACCGCCTGCTCCAACGTCAGCACACCTTCCTCCACCAAAGCCAGCGTCAGCGAAAGCGCCGTCTCCAACCCGACAATGCCGAACGGCGCCTCGGTAAAGTCCTGCTGCTTTTCCTGCGTGGCATGCGGCGCATGGTCTGTGGCAATGACATCGATCGTCCCGTCGCGCAAGCCCTCTTTAATCGCCTGCACATCTTCCCCGGTCCGCAACGGCGGATTCATTTTCGCCAGTGTGTTGTACCCGCGCACGATATCCTCTGTGAGGGTAAAGTGGTGCGGGCAGGCCTCTGCTGTTACCTTGATCCCGCGAGCCTTCGCTTCGCGAACCATCCGCACCGACCCGGCAGTACTGATATGCGCCAGATGCAAGCGCGCGCCGGTGAGTTCTGACAGCGACAGATTGCGTGCGACCATCACATCTTCCGCCGCAGCTGGAATCCCAGGCAGCCCCAGCTCCGTAGAGATCAACCCTTCATTCATGCAACCGCCCTCGGCAAGATGCAGATCCTCGCAGTGATCCACCACCGGGATGTCAAAGGCCACCGCATATTCCATCGCCCGCCGCATCACCAGGCTGTTCATGACCGGCTTGCCGTCGTCGGAAATCGCGACACAACCGGATCGATGGAGATCGCCGATTTCCGCCAACTCCTTGCCTTCTGAACCTTTTGTGATGGCACCGATCGGCAAGACATTCGCCAACCCCGCCGTGCGCGCCCGATCCAGCATGAATTCCGTCACCGCTTGATTGTCGTTCACCGGCTTGGTATTCGGCATGGCACAGACCGTGGTAAATCCGCCGGCCACCGCCGCGGCGCTGCCGCTCTGAATCGTTTCCTTATACTCAAACCCCGGCTCGCGGAAATGCACATGCAAATCCACAAATCCAGGCAAGACCAGCAGCCCTTTCGCGTCGATGATCGTACAGCCGGCAGGAGCCTTCAGATTCGCCCCCACTGCCGCAATCTTTCCCTGATCGATCAACACATCCGCCGCACCGTTGACGCGTCCCGGATCAATGACCTGTCCGCCCTTAATCAATATCGCCACGATTTAGTTCGCTCCTGACATGAGATATAAAACACCCATGCGAACGGCGACGCCGTTCGCGACTTGATCCAAAATGACCGACGACAGACTATCCGCCACTTCCGGCGCGATCTCGACTCCGCGATTGATCGGACCGGGATGCATGACAATCGCTTTCGGATCCGCCATCTTTACACGCTCCGACGTCAGACCGTACAAACGCGCATACTCGCGAATCGTCGGAAACAGCGCCCGCCCCTGCCGCTCAAGCTGAAGCCGCAACATCATGATGACCTGCACATCCCGCAGGCCGTCGTCGAGATGGTGAAAGACACGCACCCCCATCTTTTCAATGCCCAACGGAATCATCGTCGGCGGCCCCACCACACGGACTTCCGCGCCTAGCTTGGTCAAGGCCAATATATTGGACCGCGCCACCCGGCTATGCGCCACATCCCCGACAATCGCGACACGCAACCCCTTGAAGGCCATCCCCCGCTCTCGAATCGTATAGAGATCGAGCAGCGCCTGGGTTGGATGCTCATGCCAGCCGTCGCCGGCATTGATGACCGAGGACTTGACCCCGCGCGCCAAGGTCTCGGCCGCGCCCGCCGACGAATGGCGGAGCACGATAATATCTGCCTGCATGGCTTCAATGTTGCGCGCCGTATCCAGCAAGGTTTCGCCTTTGACGACGCTGCTCGACGAAGGAGAAAAGTTAATGACATCCGCGCTCAGTCGCTTGGCCGCCAATTCAAATGACGTGCGCGTTCTCGTGCTCGGCTCGAAGAAGAGATTCACAACCGTCCGTCCGCGCAACGCCGGCACCTTCTTGATCTCGCGCCCGCTCACTTCCTTGAACGAATCGGCCGTCTCAAGAATGAGCTGAATATCTTCCACCGACAGCGGTGCCAAGCTGAGCAGATTTTTATGTTTGAGACTCATGGCATCCTCCGCATCAGCTCTTCAGGATTACCACACGATCATCTTCGCCTGCTTCTTCCAACAGTACTTGCACTTGTTCGTCTCGCGAGGTGGGAAGATTCTTCCCGATATAGTTAGCCTTGATCGGCAACTGCCGATGGCCGCGATCGACCAAGACGGCCAATTGAATTTCCGCCGGACGTCCCAGATCCATCAAGCCGTCCATCGCCGCGCGAATCGTGCGCCCGGTAAACAGCACATCATCCACCAGCACGACAATCTTGTCGGAAACATCGAACGGCACCGACGTCGTGCGCAACACCGGCTGTTCTTTGCGCAACGATAAGTCGTCCCGATACAGCGTAATGTCGAGATCCCCGATCGGCACAGGCGCCTGTTCGATTTCCTGAATGCGCTTCGCTAGCCGATGGGCCAGATGCACCCCACCCGTGCGAATCCCGACCAACGCCAGATCCTTCACGCCCTTGTTCCGCTCCAGAATCTCATGCGCCACACGGGTCAGCGCCCGGGCAATATCGCCCGCATCCATAATCAACCGCTCTTGCTCACGATTCATTACAGATCCCGCCATTCCTGAATTGTGGACATAAAAAAACCCTCTCGCTGCGCTCAGCAAGAAGGTTCGGTTGTGGGGACCGGCCGTAGCCGGAGATCGCTGTCATAGAAGCTCCTTACTCACCTCTCAGGATGAGCATTAAAGGCAACTGGATCTTACTGGGGCGCGCCCCGACTGTCAAGCTCGGCACGTCCAATCCGAGCGTCGAAGGCATGTCGAGTGTATGCGTAACCAAGCAACGAAACTCATTCGCCTGAAACCTGCCGCATCTCCGACACTAAAGCCGGCGCAAATGACAAGACCTTGACGCTCTTCAACTAAACCTGAGTCGGTTTCGTCAAAACAAAGAGTCCCGATGTCGCTTCTTATCCCCTAACCACTGTTAGAGACTCTTACCGTTGGCATCTCACGAGAGAGTATAGCCGCGCGCAGATAAGCAAGATCGCATTGCAGCATCCGCATCATGCTGGCGAGAGATCATTCCTGCCACTATGAGTCCTGATGCTGCCGCAACGCCCGCAATTGAAAATCCCATGAGAGCCTTCCCGCCATGTTGAGGGCTAGCATCAGGAAGTGGCTGGCCAGGTAATCGCTGCTTATACTCAACGATGGCTCCTACTACTACGAGGAGAAATGCAGCACTCAATGGACCATATAAATCGCTAAAGGAAAACTTGGGCCGTTTAGATTCAGCCCACTCATAACATTCGGCAAAGTCTTGTTGAAATTTCTCTTGCTCTGCTGGGCCAAGGAACTGAGAGATTGTCTCAGGGTGAATCGTAGTACAAGCACTTAATACGGCAATTACGACTATGCGAAACCCTCCAGTCTTCAATGGAGTTAATGATTTCATCTGCTACGCTGGCATCTTACCTATTCGAGAGGTCTACATCCAGCACGCCATCCGGCTTCAACAATGCCAACATGCAGATGACTTGATCGATATTGATTTGGGTTCATCGATGGGAAGAATGCCGCGCGCAACACCAGCATCCGTTGCACGGGAGCACCAACCCACACTCGAACCATTTTCTCATCCCCCTCTGCGGCACTCGCAATACATTTCCCCTACTAAATGACTATAGATGACATTAGGCTGCCTAGCTTAGTGTGCCCACATCTATCCATGGGGAAACAATATGCATAAGAAAACCGTCAGCCTGTGTAGCATCCTCTTCTTGACTCTTTCCCTTTCGGCCTGCAGCGGCGGTGGGAGTGATAGTCCAACGCCGCCCGCATCGGCATCAGCCACATCAGCGGAGGGCTTATGGAATGGCACAACTAACAGTGGCCGCTCAGTAGCCGGACTTGTTTTACACGATGGAACCTATTGGTTCCTGTATACCCTGATGGGCTATCCCTCGGTCGTTGCTGGAGTCGTTCAAGGAAACGGCAGCTCGCAAAATGGCTCACTCACATCGTCAAACACCAAGGATTTCAATTTGGAGGGGCTGGGAATACTTGATGCCTCCATCAATGGCAGCTACGTCATGAAGCAATCGCTGAACGGCACCATTGTCATTGCGAATAACGGTGGGCAAAGCACCTTTACCACTACTTACAATACCGACTATGACATTCCCCCAAACCCTGCCCTTCTCACAGGAACCTATACAGGCTCAACGGCGACCACCGGCGGAGTTGAGGCTGTGACCCTGACGGTATCTGCGCCAGGAACAATTACGGGAAGCAGCGCGAGCCTGTGCAGCTTTACAGGCTCATTCGCCCCACGGAGCAGTGGAAATGCGTATGACGTATCAATCACCTTCGCAGGCGGCGTGTGCTCGAATGGAACAAGTACTGTAACTGGAGTAGCGTTTTTCGATGCCGGAACAAAGAAGCTGTACAGTGCGGGGCTCAATAGTGGCAGGACGAACGGATTCGTATTTATTGGCACCAAGCCTTGACCAGCTCTGCTAAAGGCATAGGGGCCCAAGAAATCATTTCAGGGTTCAATAGAGCCGACATGCAGCTAACTTGATCGACCTAGGTTTGGTTTCGACGGGTTCACTGAATGAGGGACGGCCTTACTGCTCCTCCTGCGCACACATTTCTTTCCACGCTGCAAGCTGATCCAATTTACCTAGTTTGGTCAGATAGGCTTCATCGATTGGAAGAGATGTGGCCCCCTCTCCGGCAGGCTGCTCACTCTCAACCAGCACATTGGCCACATGCACCGCGGTGAGCGGACTGAAGGCCAGTTCGTCGCAGGCAGATGGCCGGTGGTGATAGGCAACGGCTTCGACGATAGCTTCGCCGACTCCCCACAGTCCCAACAGATAGGCCCCGACTTCGGCATGGGTGACGCCGAAGACCTCCTGCTCCGCCTGCCAGTCGAGCAGGCCCCTATCTTTCTGAAGCCCCAATACCTGTTGGTACCCGTCAGGCAGGTTGCTTGCCAGCACCAGCATGCCGATATCGTGCAACAGTCCCGCCGTGAACGCATCATCGATCATGGTCTGCGGAGCGCGCTCTTCCTTTGCGATCGCCTTGGCGTAGCCGCTGGTTTTCAAGCCGTGTTGCCACAAGGCCTCGAGTGAAAAACTCGGCAACGCCTTGGCATCGAACTGGGAGAACGCCTGCATGGACAGCACGAGAGACCGGATCGTGTCGCTGCCGAGTAAGGCCACCGCCTGCTCGGAATTCGACACCGTGGTGCGCAATCCGAAAAAGGCGGAGTTCACCAGTTGAAGAATCTTGGTCACCATCGCCATGTCTTTGGAGATGATCTTGGCGATCTTCTTGAGGGAGGCGTCGCCGGAATGGATTTCATCCATCAATTCTTTGTAGAGGGCCGGAAGACTAGGCAGATTTTTGAGATTCGTGACAATCTTGCGCACGTTGTCGTCTGACAGTAACACCCGCAGCCCGCAGGCGCGAGTCATGATCGACCGCAAGAGTTGTGCGTCAATGGGCTTTTCAAGAAACTGATGCGCCAGATCGGTCGAACGCAGGCCCAGGTTCTGCCCCTGCTGCCCGGAGAAGGCGATCCGTACCATCTGCGGATACCGCGTCTTGGCTTCCTTCAACAGTTGGAACCCGTCCATCCCCGGCATGATCATGTCGGTCGCCAGCACATCGAAGGCATCCTGCTCCAGTACGGCCAACGCATCCGGCGCGCTTTCCACAAAGCGCATGTCCCACTCACCCTTGATCGGGTCGAGCGTACGTTGCAGCATGCGCAACACTTCCGGCATGTCATCGACGAATAAGACTCTCCGCATAGCCCTCTCCCTCTTGGCGTACGAAACCATTACCAGTATCGGTTTGGGAGAGAAACACTTGAGTGGAACAGGGAATGAAAACTCAGGGGCGCTTGATTTCTTCGAGCGCAAACTGCTTCGGCAGCATGACGGGGAGCACTAATCCGATCGGATCGCCACGCTTGATGGTGGTGGGCTTGTGGAGCTGGAGCAAGAAATTGGCGGTGAAGGCTTCGTAGTCCGGCAACCAGTCGTACTGATTTGGTGTCCGCTTGTATTCTTGAGTCTTGATGCCTTCCCAGATGGCATAGGTGCGCTCAGGGTAATGATAAAAGTGGTTGGGGATGTCCTTCATCATCAGCCCGACATGCTTGGGATAGTAAAAGCGAATCCCGCAACAGAGCTTGGGATACCCGCTGTTCAGAATCAAATCGACGTAGGTCCCGGAAAACGATTTATATCCTAGCAGCCGCTCTTCGGGCTCGATCGGGGGTGATTGCCACCGCACACCCTCGGCTGTCCGCCGCAACTTAATATCCGCCGGGCACCGGATCAGCCAGCCATAGCTACCGACGGTGCGTACCGGCCCGCAGTCGTCCGGCAACACCTTGTACCCACTAGCGGCAAGCCCGCGCTGTTCATCGAGCGTCATGTTGTTCAGCATCGGGCGATGCGGATTGAAATCCAGCTTGAGCCGCTCCGGCGCGAAAGCGGTCGAATACTCCCGCTCCCAATAGATGACGACCTTGTCGCCGCCATCCTCAACCGGCACCTGCTCTGTCGTTGGCTCACTCATAGGTCTGACAGTAATCGAAGGAGACGGATCGGCGCAAGGGGCCACGTGGTAGCGCTATCCTCGGCGTACATGAAACAGCGTCACCCCGCTCCGCAGTTTGGCCTTCGGCAAGATTGTTTTATGCATCGCAAACGTGGGCAGTCGCTCAACCGCTTCCTCCCAGCAACGCTGCAAGCCGGCTCTGCTCAGCTCATCGCCCATCCGTGCCGGCCCGACGATAAATGCGTTGCCGCCCGCCTTGATGCCTTGCGCGAGCGCGCGTACCCGCGCTGCGAGAGCATTTCCCTGCTCGAACTCGGCATAGGGAATCCAGACATAGACAAGGTCATACGACTCGCCTTGAGACGTTGCAGACGGGAGCATGAATCTGGTTCGCTGCAACCACTCCCAACGCTGCAATTCAGCGCACACCGTCCAAATCTGCTGTGCCTGTTTGTAGGCAAAGGGCGGATGCGAGATGTGCGCGACGACTTCGCGCGGACGATCGAATGGCACACAGGTTGAGATCACCGCATCCCCGTTATCAATCAGAATACGCTCTGCTCTCATCAGGATCTGCCCGATCTCGCGATCCTGCTCGGCGAGATCTTGCAGATAGTCCGCGACAAACGGTTGAGCCGCCAATTCTCCGACTGCGGTCTCATCCTGCGGATACAGCAGCACCGCTCCGAATACCTCTGCCGGTTGAACAGCGGGCACCGCCGACACGAACACCGATCGCCAGTCGACCGAACTCGGCGGGGGAACGACCGGAGAGGATGTCACCCTTGCCAATTCCTGTGAGAGCGGCACATCCTTCTTATCGTCACGATCACTCAGATGCAGGTGTCCATCGACGATGACGGCCGACCGATTCCACGCCACCATCCGCCGCCCCTTGGGATTCACATACGACAGCCCCGCCGGATCGTCGGCGCACGTCACCTTCAGCAACACCGCTCCCTGTACCGTCACGCACAGACGATGCGTCTCATCGAAATAGCGTAGTGGCGGCGCCGGCGCCGGCAGCCACGTGACTCGATGAGAACGGGAAGGGTCCATGAACAGCGCGACAGGATCTCCGCCGGCGTCGGCCTGCGGCGTGAAGAAACTGCTGAAGAGACGAAAGGCCGCTTCGGATGGATAGGTCGGAATGCCGCGATAGCGCAAGGGACGCGAACTCGGTTGCCCCACGTTCTGGTCATCGTAGAGTCCGCGAATCAGCTCAAACGCCGCCGACCCGGTGCCCGGCAGGAGCGATTTGAAGAGTTCGACGACGGGCAGAAAATCGATCTGCTCCCAATGCATCGCCCCCATGCAGGACATGAAGCGCGCCGATTCGAACGTGCCGTCTTCCAGCACATAGAACGCATCTTTCCGATGCCGGATCGTCGCCTGTCCATGCGCATCGATGACCAGATCTTCGTCGCCATAGAAGAACCGAACCTCTTCGATCGGCACTCGCATCGCCTGCGCCGCCATGTGGCGAAGATCTTCCGCTTTTAGGCGCTGCCAGCCCGGCTTCGTCGCTAGATTGAGGCGAGTTTCATTGACCAGGCCGCCGGGTTTCAACCCGACCCACCGCCCCCAGTCCAGCCAAAGGCGTGCACGAACCAGCACCGTTCTTCCACGAGGATCGACGCTCCACTCGCATTCATGCAAGGGATGGCCTGCAGGATCGGTCGCGAGAAATCGCCGGCCATCGGGCCGATAGAAGATCAGATGTCCGGTGGATTGGCGAACGACCTTTCCGCCGGACTGGTCAAATTGACGGGCCAAGGTCTGATTGGCAGGAAACCGGAGAGAGTCGGAAGACGCTAGTGCGGTACGAACAGGGTCGCCAGCCATTTACTCGCGGATCTGGCCGCTCCCCAGGACGATGAACTTTGAACAGGTGAGCTCTTCCAGCCCCATGGGACCACGAGCATGGATGCGGGAGGTGCTGATACCGATCTCGGCACCGAGCCCGAACTGATAGCCGTCATTGAGTCGCGTGGACGCATTCACCAGCACCGCCCCCGCATCGACTTCCCGCAGGAACCGCATGGCCCGCTGATAGTTGGTTGTGATGATGGCTTCGGTGTGCTGCGACCCGTACTTGGCGATATGTTCCATCGCCTCGTCCATGTTCTTCACGACCCTCACGGCAAGGACCAACTCTAAGAACTCTTTTCCAAAATCATCGTCGGCCGCCGGCTTCGCGTCCGGCAGTAATTGGCAGGTCCTAGAGCATCCGCGCACTTCCACGTTCGCAGCTTGCAGCTTTTCCATAAGGCGCGGGAGAAACGTCCTGGCAATCGTTTGATGGACCAGCAAGGTTTCCATCGCATTGCAGGTCGAAGGCCGCTGGGCTTTGGCATTCACACAAATTGCCTCGGCCATGGCCTGATCGGCATCCGCATCCACATAGATATGACAAATCCCCGCATCATGCTTGACGACCGGGATCGTCGCGTTTTCGGCGATCGTCTTCATGAGGGAAGGTCCGCCACGCGGGATAATCACATCGATATAGCGATCCTGCTTCAGCAAGACCGGCACGAGTTCCCGATCCGGGCGATCGACAAAACTGATGGCGCCGGGAGGAATCCCAGCCTTCTCCGCGGCTTCGGCCAACACAGCGGCAATGGCCGTATTCGAATGAATGGCCTCGCTCCCGCCGCGCAGCACACAGGCATTGCCGGACTTCAAGCAAAGCGCAGCAGAGTCGGCCGTCACGTTCGGACGAGATTCGTAGATGATGCCAATGACGCCGATCGGCACACGCACCCGACCCACTTGCATTCCGTTCGGCCTGGTCCACATCTTCGGCATGTCGCCTAAGGGATCGGGCAGCTTCGCAACTTCCCTGATCCCCGCCGACATGTCGGCAATCCGCTGCTCCGTGAGCCTGAGACGATCCGCCATGGCGGCTTTGTCCGGATCCGTACCGAAGGCATCAACATCTTTTTCATTGGCTTCGATGAGAAGGGTCTGCTTCTCATCCAGCGCATCGGCCATGGCAATCAAGGCATTATTTTTCACGACCGTGGAGAGTGTCGCCAGACGACCGGCCGCCTGCCTGGCCCGTGTGACCAGTTCATGCACATAGTCGGGTATGGACAGCGGCGGGACTTCCTGAACGTCCTTCGTCTCAGGAGACTCAACGGCGGCTAACTCCTGCTGTTCCTCATCGGAGATCATGCGTATCGCCTTCTCTGTGAAAAAGTGAACGGGCGACAGGATACCGCGCGGGTTTGAAGGGGGTCAAGACACCATCTGCCCCCCCTGCACCAACGAGAACTCCGTACAGGCCGTTTAGGGTCACGAAGGGAGGCCAGCGATGATGTATGTGCCAGATTAAGGAGCGGTTGGATAGACGGGAAGTCCTGCCTGAGGAGGACTCATACCGGCGGGATTCTGAGGGGCCATCGACGCCGCTCCTGGGGAAGCACCCTGCGGCCCGGCTGATCCTGGAACCATGGCTCCAGGCCCGGCCATTCCTACGAATGTCGCGGAAGGATTAGGATGCTGAAATACCCATTCATAATGTGATTTGCGTCCATCAAAGTGCCGAACCGCTGGAGGGAAATTGTGCTGCCAAATCGGCTTGCCCTTGCTCTTACTCCTCACTCCCATGATCCCTCCGGTCGGTGCGCGAACTAGCTCCCAGTCGCCATGCCCCACGGGATCCCCATAGACCTTACGCAGAAACGGTTTTGGCGACCGGGTAAGCTCAGCCAGTGTTTGGGGATACACCTCCCCTGGAACCACTCGCCCCGCCTTCATGCTGGCCGAATAGAACGCCAACGCGTTCTGAATCTCAATGCCTTTGGATATTAAATCGACTTCTAATTCTCGCTGTATCATCACTTTCCACTGCCGTGCGGCCATGGTCGTTCCGAGACCGATAAGTACGATGGTAAACATCAACACGACATAGGAAAACCCCTGCTCGGCTGCTCTGTGCTTGAGGACTGATCCTGCCATGGGGCTATGGCTGCGGTTCAGCCGCATCCTCTGTGAGGGGAACCGTATGGTCCACACGCGCCTGAGTATCTCGCAGCGTCACGCTTTCCGGAGTGATGGCTTTCACCACAAGATGCCGCTCCAAGCGCTGACCAACCCGGCTGATCATTACCTCTTCATTCTTACTCAGGACGGCCGTATTGCCGGAGTTCTCGGTCGACTCACCCATCCGGACAAATCCCAAATACCGATATTGATCCAATTCCAGAGACGCCGCTTGTTGCTGCAACGCCTCTTCAGAAGCTTGATTGAGCTGCCCACTATCCGATCCGTCACCGGACGCCGATAGCGTTCCATCTAAGCCGGATGCCGCAAAGATATTTCGAGGTGCGGTAAACGTTGCCTCACGCTGGGTTCGCGCGGACGCCAGCTGTTCGAGATGGACTCGTAATCCACCGGTTCGGGATATCGACCGAGCGAGCGACGACACGGGGCCCGAGGTATTGACCAATGGCACACGCACTGGGTCAGGCAGTGTGCCCCACTGCCAATAGGCCACTCCGCCCCAGAGCGCCACCAGTCCGATTGCAATAAGCGCTTTCCGTTTTGCATCCATCTATTTCTGTCCGTCCGATGAAGGCTTCGCAGCTTCTCCACGCAAATACGTCACAATCTTAATGTTAAAGGTCAACTGTTGATCGCGTGAACTGGAGGAACCAGCCAACTCTAGGTCTTCAATAAACAGCAGCTCCTCGGCAGTTTCAAGATCATAGATAAACCGCCTCAGATCCTCATACCGCCCGGTCATGGCTCCCTGAAGCACCCCTTTACTCGTATTCGTTACCGCGGTCGACTCAGTCTTGTAAGACAGTGCCGGCAGCGTCACATGGTCGCGCTCCGCCTCTTCGGATATCCCTAAGGCCAACGGAGCAAAGTCACGCTCGACCGGGAGAACGGCCCAGACCTGACTCACATCCTTTCGCGCCTTCTTCGCTTCCCGATGCTGAGCCAACATCTGGCGCGCAGCTCCCCACTCTTTTTCGATCTGGATCCGATGACCTTCAACCCCACGAACCCCAACCGTATTGACCAGAACCAGCCCTCCCAGCAACAACGCAGCCAGCCCAACCCACGGCAACAGCGGGGCATACGGCTCGGACAACATGCGCCGCAACCGATCCGTCACTTACACGCCCTCCCGCCGATACCTAACGGTTACATCGAACTCCACCAAACCGCTTGGTCCAACTCGATGCTGCGCTAACACCGGGTCTTTGAATTTGGGATGGTCTTGCAGTCCGACGGTAAATGCCGTGAGATCTTCCAAACTCGTCGCCGAGCCGGTCAGATGAACGAGCGACCCTCCGGACTCCAACCGGACACTGGTGAGCGCCAAGCGTGGCGGAAGCGCTTGCTCCAACCCTGCTAAAAACGCCGTCCAAGAAAATGTCCGCTTCTCAAGCAGTTGATTGGCCAACGCAACTTCTGCGGGTAACTGCAGCAGCGCCCGCTCGGACAGATCGATCCCCTCTTGAGTCGCCTCGGCTATGAGCTGCTGATCCTGCTGCCGCACATGCTCCAGCTCGGCACTCATTTGCAGAAGATCTTGGTACCCGAGAACCGTTCGGGCCATACTCCACGCGATCGCCACGCAGAGCGCCAAACAACCGGCCATCAGCCCCAGCTGGAGCGGAAGCAGATACCACCGAAATCGGGTAGCGAGAGAAATCTGAAAATATCGATGGAGCCCCATCATACGCGCCACGCGATCGGCGGCGCAGCTGATGCCGTCTCGAAGCGCCACCATCATGACAACACTCCCGCCAATGCGGCAAGGGAATCCACACCCTGCCGATGCTCCCCGTTCCCCCAACCGCGCGATTCAATATCCTCCCAACCCAGAGACTCAACGGACAGCGCCAGATACTCCTCGAGCTTTTCGTGCAACGCCACCATATTGTCAGCACACAACACGACACGGTGCACCGATACTCCCGAATGGCGCTGCTGGCACATTTCCAGCGAAGCGGCACATTCCTCCGCAATTTTCTGCAAGCCGGTATCGGCGCCACTCAACGTATCCACGGTCAATAACTTGCACCGATAGAACAATAAGCGACCCTGCTGAAACACCATGGCCGTCAACGCTCGATCAACCAGGCTGATCCACAGCAGGTCATCGCCTTGCCATCCCGTCCGCCCGGCCATTTTGACCCATAAGTCAAAGAGCCGCAGGCTCGTCAGTCCCACATCACGCGGAACCAACCCGACGCTTTCACAGACTGATTCATACTGACGCAAAACCGATTGATGGACCGCCACGGCCAGTACCGACTGCGCCGCGCCAGCGGCACGCGGAGACCCGCTAAATACTTGCGAGATCATCGTCGTTCCGGTGAGTGGGAACAGCTGCTCCTGGCCGAATCGCCAGCGGATCAACGCCTCGCGTTCATCCGCACGAGCCGGCAGTTGATCCAAATGCAACACCACGGCCCGCACCGCCGCATCCGGCAGCAGCAAGGTCACTGGACGCGGACCGTTGGCCATCACAACCTGCCCCAAGATCCGAACATCATGTGGAGGACCAACTAAGCCATGAATTTTCGCTTCCACGACCGGCAGCTGAGCAAGATTCGGTTCAGCCGGCGACGGCTTGACCGCGCCCTCAGGAAGCGGGGAGGTTACGCACCGATATCCACGTCTACCACGCCAATCCGACTGCGTCTCCGCCCAGGCCACGGACTCCACACCGACCTTGAGACATTGTCGCGGCCGACCGCTTATCCATCCCCACATCCCTCACCCCTCCTCGCTGAAGGTCACGCGATTGATCTCACGCAGCGAGGTCTCTCCCTGCAAGACTTTCTTGATCGCGGATTGACGCAGCGTAATCATTCCGTCCGTCACGGCGCGATACCGGATTTCCGACAAGGGCCGTTCCGCCAAGATCATCTCCTTGATTTCATCCGTCAGATCCAGAAATTCAGTAATACACTTCCGCCCGCGATACCCGGTCCCCATGCAATTCGGGCAACCCTTCCCCTGATAGAAAGGCGTATCTTTATATTGCTCATAGTCGAGACCCGAATCCTCTAAGAGCGATTGTTCAGCCGCAACCGGCACTCGGCATGAGGGACAGAGAATCCGCACCAGTCGTTGGGCCAATACGCAATTCAACGCCGCGAGAAAATTGTAGGCATCGATGCCCATAGAGGCGAACCGTCCGATGACATCGAACACATTGTTCGCATGGACCGTCGTGAGCACCAAATGCCCGGTCAACGCGGACTGAATCGCAATCTGCGCCGTCTCCGCATCACGAATTTCTCCGACCATGATCTTGTCCGGATCATGACGCAGGATGGACCGAAGCCCTCGCGCGAACGTCAGCCCCTTTTTTTCATTGACCGGAATTTGCACGATTCCAGCCAGCTGATACTCAACGGGATCTTCAATGGTAATCAGCTTGTCTTCTGCCGTATTCATTTCTGAAATCGCAGCATACAAGGTCGTCGTTTTCCCGCTTCCGGTCGGCCCGGTCACCAACACCATCCCGTACGGTCTGACGATCGCCCGGCGAAACCGCTTCAGATCTTCAGGATTGAAACCCAACCGCTCCAGACGAAGGGCCGAGACCCCAGTAGTAATCGCCTCACGGTCCAGAATACGGACGACGACAGATTCGCCGAAGACGCTGGGGAGAATAGACACGCGAAAATCGACGGTCTTGCGATCAAGCCGCATCCGGAAACTGCCGTCCTGCGGTACTCGCCGCTCCGCAATATCCAGCTCAGACATAACTTTCAGCCGAGACACCAAGGGCGCATGCAGACGGATATCCAACGGTTCCATGGCGGGAACGAGAATACCATCCACACGCAGCTTCACTTTCGTGGCTCGATCCGAAGCTTCAATGTGAATATCGCTCGCGCGACGCTGCATCGCACTGAGCAAGATCGAATCCAGCAGTTTCACCGCCGGGCTTTGATCCTCGGCCACATGATTGACCGTGAGCACTTCCTCCCCGCGGTCGTCCTCTTTGACCAGAACGGACCGATATTCCGCTTCCAACTCCCGCAACGCCTGGCTCGACCCCTCACTGCGCTCAAGCGCGGAGAGAATCGCGCTTCGCGAACTCACCACGCGGGCCAACGGCTTGCCGATCAGCAATTCCAATTCATCAAATCCCAACACATTCTGCGGATCCGCAATGGCAATGGTCAGGACGCCGGCCCGCTCCCCCATCGGCACAAACGGATGGCGCTGCATGAGCTTCACGGAGATAGATTCATAGAACTGCTGATCGACGCGATACTCGGTGAGTGGGTCATAGGGAAGTCCGTACTGTTCAGCCAGAGCCTTGGCAAGCTGCTCTTCCGAAAGCACCCCTTCACTCACCAATGTTTGGCCAAGCGCGAGGGACACTCCACCTAGGCGGCGAAGCGTGTGCTCAATCGGCTCCCGAGCAAGGCCATGGCGCACCAAGACCTCCACCAATGTAGGACGGGTCGCACTACGAGCCACTACGCACCTCACGCCTACGGACACCGTTCACCATGTTTGGAGCAACGACCTTCATGACGCCCTACCCAATCGTGCCGGCCATCTGAAATACCGGCAGATACATCACAATGACGATGGCTCCGACGAGCACTCCCATGACCAGCAACAAGACCGGTTCAATCCACGTGGTCACTTGAGACAACCGCGTATCGAGATCGGCTTCATAAAAATCCCCGACATCTCGCAACATGCTCTCCAATGAACCGGTTTCCTCACCGACCGACACCATCTCAATGGCCAGTTTCGGCAAGATACGCGGACGCTCAAGCGCCGTCGCCAGCGTGGCCCCCTCACGAATCTCGCTTTCGGCTTCATCCAGACCTACCCTCACCCAGCGATTAGAGACCGCACCGCGTGCAATATGCAGCGCCTCTACCAGAGGCGTGCCTCCGGCCAGAATGGTCCCCAAGGTTCTGGTCAACTGCACCGTGTGGTGCTTCACCATGATCGGCCCGATGAGTGGAAGTGCGAGCAAGAAGCGATCGATCGTCAATCGACCGGTCGGAGTCGCATAGTAGGCCCGCAAGGCCAATCCACCCGCGCCGAGAATGAGTAGCGCCGGAATCAGCTGCGCCTCGCCATGCCGCACAACATCCATGAGTAATTGAGTCGCCCAAGGGAGTGTCTTCGCATTCTCCCCATACACAGACACAAACGTCGGCATCACAAAGGTGAGCAAGAAGGCAATGACACCCACTCCGATCAACACCAAAAACAACGGATAGGACAGGGCCTTCGTCACTTTTTGGCGCAGCGCCATCATCAGCTTCAGATACCCGATGTACCGCTGCAGCACCTCGGGAAGATTGCCCGATTGCTCTCCCGCTTTGACCGTTGCAATATACAACTCGGGGAAATAGGTGGGATGTGTGGCTAACGCGTCGGACGACGCCGTGCCTCCCCGAATATCCTGCCGTACCTCCCGTAACGCCTGTTGAAATCCCGTGTGCTGGGCCCGCTCGATAAGCAGCTCCCACACTCGCAACACCGGCAATCCCGACTTCACCAACGCCAGAAACTCCTGGTTGAAAATCAGAAACTCTCCCAGAGGAAGCTTTCCCCAGGATCGACTCGGGGCAGGCTGGCCGGAGACTGCACCACTTCGTTGATGCAGGGTGAAAACCAAGAGGCCTTGAGACTCTAGCCTTCCACGCACCGCAGCCTCTTCGACCCCTTCGATTTGTCCGTCAACGATAGAGCCGTCAGATCGAGCAACTCTGTAGGTGAAGATGGCCATGAATAGGTACCTGCGTCCCAGAGAGACGGGGCGTTTGGTTACTCAGCCTTATCGAGTGGAGACGTCCCGGATGCGACAGGACTGGGGAGCCGAAGGGCTTGCCCAATGAGAATTCGACTATCGGCTAACTCATTTGCGACCATGAGTTGCTGCACCGTGACACGAAATCGCTGCGCAATACTCCACAGTGTATCCCCCGGCTTCACCGAGAGACTGGCAGGACGGGCGGCCTCCGCCGACAAAGGCTCTCTGCTATCAATGATCGCATCGGATGGCAGCGTCTCAGTCGGAATCACGTCCGCGCGCGACGTCTCAGCGTTATGAGGGGAGGTATCCATGTTGACAGGACGTACTGCGGACGGGCGGGTGGTTGCCGAAGACAGGCTGGCCGGTGCGGCACCAGTTTCGCCACCGCGCTCAAACTGCTTTCCCATCTTCGCCAGCTGTTTCTGGAGTTGTTTGAGCTGGTTCTGCAACGCCGTCCCGGCCTGAGAAACCCGCTGCCGCTCAGTTCGAGATGAGGTGAGCTCCTCGCGCTGCAGATCAATAATATGCCGGGCCTCTGTCAGCCGCCGTTCCGCTTCTCGAATTCGCCCTTCCATCTGTGCGCGGGCGATTTGGGAATCTGCCAGCTCTTGCCGCCTAGACTCGAGTTCCGATCGAAGCTCCGCAATCATGCGCTGGGAGTCACGGAGTGAGGTCTTCAGCGTATCCACCGTCAGCTGAAGGTCCGACACCTCCTGCTCGACGATGGGTTCGAGCGGTCCGCACCCGGCGAGACTTATTCCTCCGAGCAGGAACCAGACCGCCCCTGCACCCAGTCTTCTCCGACACGTAAAGCCAGAAACACTGGCAAGCAAATTATGAACTGATCGTATACGCATAGACAGCATTACCATTGATTGTAGGCGGTCCCGGTTGTTCCGACAAGGTCAGACCCGGAATAGACATCAAAGATGCCACCCTCTGTCGGCTCAATGATCTCTTGCCATGTCGTTGAGGAACTCGTAAATGGGTCTTTGGGTAGCGACCGCAGATACCCAGCCACCACAAGCCCTTCCAAATTGCTCGGGTATTTCCCATGGTCAGCCCGATGGTGATCTAAAAGTTCCCGCATAGTGAACAGATCCTGCCGCAACACGGTCTCCCGCGCCTTGATTAATGAAGACTGATACGACGGCACCGCAAGCGTGGCTAAAATTCCAATAATTGAAATCACGATCATCAACTCAATAAGGGTAAAACCTCTTGCGTTGAGTGCGCCAGGCCTACCAATCTCGATACTTCGTTCCATCCAGCGCTACGGCCTCGCTTTGGGTCACCACATCATAAACATCCTCGCCGCACCAACTGGACGGCTTCGGACTGTCTTTATAACAACGGAGAATCCAGTCGATCTTCCCGGTGAGCGGGTCGACCGGCATGCCTCGAAGATATCGCCGCATCGTCGTCCCGCGAACCGTCGCTTCTTCCCCGGTCAACTTGACCCCGAGAAGCGCATCCAACGTCTTGGGATACCCATAGATGCTGGTCACATCTTTACAGGTCAGCTTGTTCTTCAAACAGACAGGCCCGAGCAATGCATCGCCATCTCGATTCCATTCCAACTTGAACGTATCAATGGCCGATCGGATAGTCCGCAACTGCTGGCGCAATTCGATTTCCTGTCGTCGTTGTGTCGTGACCTTGCTCAGGGGCATTGCGATTGAGGCGAGAATCACGACGATCGTCATGGTGACAAGAAGCTCAAGAAGCGTGACTCCCGACTCTTTCACCGGACCCTCACGACTCCCGTCCCGGTTTCGGTCGCTTGTACGGCACCTTCTCGATCCCCCGCAACGAGCTCGACCCTCACCGGAGAAACCCCGACGGCAACAGCCGCAAACGTGACCGTCACAGATCGAGGAGCAGGACTGTCTGTCTTAGACAGACGAAAGGTCAACTTCCCCGTATCCTCTCCCCCACCATTGTTTTCAGAAGCAGCCGCATCGAGCAACTCCGCATCGCCAATTCGTTTGAAGTGCAACACCAGCGGATCATATTCCAACAGGAAGACATTATCGGCCGATGCCTGAAGACGCCCATCCATGATCGAAAGCTTAATTTCTTTTCCGACATGGACCGCCGTATCGCCGGGCCGAATGGAAAGAACCGGGCCGCTGACTGCGGCCTTCATCAGAGAGGCGGCTGACGCGGTATCATTCTTAGAACGTGTACCGACCGAGGAGAGTGAACCGAGTCCGGTCTGGCTGCCGGAGAGATGCGCTAGCGTCTTCTTCGGAGCGCTTGAGAACAGCGGCGTGGTCGCATAACTCGTCTCAGTCCCGGACCAGAAGGCCTGGTTAGTTGATCCGGGCGCCAATGGGGACTGCATGATGCGAGGAGTAATCGTCAAGATGACTTCGGTCGTTATCCGTTCCGTTTTGAATGAGCTAAGCCAATTCCCGATGAGAGGGAGGTCTCCGATCCACGGCATGGTCACGCGAGTCCGGCGATCCTCCTCCTGGATGAGTCCACCGAGGACGATTGTTTCGCCGTCACGCATATTGAGCGTCGTTTCGGCCGAACGATTGCCGAAACGGAATTGCTGGATCGGTGGAGAGGCCTGTAAGGTCACCTGATCGCCGATGCGGATCACTTCCACTTTCATCTTCAAGGAAAGTTCATTGCCCAATCGGATGGATGGCTCCACCGTGAGTTTGACCCCGGTGTCCCGAAACTCAATCGACGTGACGGTTGATGTCGTCGGCACCGCCCCAGTTGCCGCCTGCCCAGGCAACACATTGGTGGTCGACAAGAGGATCGGCTGCTTGTCTCCGATGTTGATCTCAGCCTTCTTATTGTTCACCACACGCACTTTTGGCGCAGCCAGCGTCTTAGCATCAGACTCCTGCTTGAAGAAATCGAGCAAGACACTTGTGGGAAGACGAAACAGATAGCTGTCCGGCCCAAGACTCGTCAATTGGCGATACGTCATTTGGACAGGATCTGCCGCCAAGGCCCCCGTAAACCCAGGAGGAATGAGCCCGGCGCCGGCCTGCTTGGGATAATTCAAACCGTAGGTCTGGTTCTTGGTACGATTGACTTCCAGCACTTCAAGGTCAAACAGGACTTCCGGCTCTTGCCGGTCATTGGAAAGAATGATCCGCTCGGCCAAATCCAGCTTCTCCGGTTGATCGCGAATCACGATGGCATTGAGCTGTTCGTTGGCATGCATGCGTTTGGAGTCCAACATGCTTTTGAGCAGCACCAACATGTCCTTCGCTTTAGCCGTCGACAGATAAAAGGTGCGGATCATCAGGTCCTGATACTGTTCCTGCTTCTGCTTTGTGTTCGGGCTGATGATGAGAACTCCGGACGAAACCTGCCTGGAAAAGAGGCTATTGCTGTTCAGAATCAAGTTCAGCGCATCCTCAAATGGCGTATCCTGAACCCCGATAGAAATCGGATCGTTCCGAACATCTTTATCGAAAATCAGAGTAAACCCGCCGACCTTGGCCACTCCCTCCAATACCTCTTTGATCCCTGCATTCTTGAATCGCATCGTCACCGGCTGCTTCAAGCGATCGCTGCGCATGGACGCTTGCTGCTCTTCCGTCAATCGGCTGATGCTTTCAAGAGGATCCTTGAACGTAGGATCAAGCTCAGCAGCCCTGGTATAGCCTCTCATCGCCTCGTCTATTCGACCGAGCTGGGCCAACCGTTCAGCTTCACGAAAATGCGAGCGAGCCTCTTTCAATCTGGTTGCTTCCGCCAGGCCGGCCTGATGAGCAAGATTGGCAGGCTCAATCGTCAACGCCCGCTTGAACTGCTCAATCGCCAGATCCATTTGCCGTTCTTTGAGAAACGCCTGCCCACGGTCATGGTAGAGGCCTGCTGCCCGTTCCCGCGCCATCGCATACTTGCCGGTGAGCCCTGGGTCAAATGGATCGTTCTTCAAGGCCTCCTTGTAGGCAAGACTAGCTTCCTCCCAATTTCCGGCAGCCAGATGCTGATCACCACGCTTCGCATCCTGAGAGGCAAGACAGCCTGAGAGAAGAACAAAAGACAGAAGCAATGAGGCAACTTGCCCAGAGTGGGGGGAAAACCTATCGACCCGAATCAGTAGACTTCGCATCACAACGCCAGCAGCCTTTCTTTAGCCCCTCAGAAGAACAGCCCGGAATGATGGAAGTTTGATACCAGACACGTCACGGTACTTATACTACATATTGAGAAGTTCAGAAAGATCTTGTCAATAGGCAGTAGCTTGATGGACCCTCTGAAGGGTGGAACCTACAGGTCTATCCCCGCTCGTTGGCTGAAGCATGATTGAGGGGGTAGGGCGGCTGAAAGCCGCCCTGGTTTCCCCCCACTGAACTAGAGACGCCAGTATTTTATTGAGGAAGGGACTTTTGAAGGATCAAAAATGCTTTTCACGTCGATCAAGACTCCACTCTTCTGATCACGCAAGGGCTTTAGCAGCTCACTAAGCCCCATCTCAAGGAAACCCCGGTGAGCCACCGCCACAATTACGCCATCAACATCTTTGATCTGTTTCAAATCGATCAGCTTGATCCCATACTCATGCACGGCTTCCTCCGATTCAGCGATCGGATCATGCACAATCACTTGCACGCCATACTCGCGAAGCTCATTGATGATATCCGGGACTTTACTATTGCGAAGGTCAGGCACATTCTCTTTAAAGGTCAATCCAAGCACTGCAACTTTAAGTTCATTGACGGGCCGAGGAAGCTGACTCAGAAGCTTCATTGTCTGTTCAGCGACGAACTTCCCCATGCCATTGTTGATCCGACGGCCTGAAAGAATCACCTGGGGATGGTAACCCACCGACTCAGCCTTCGCCGTCAGGTAATAGGGATCAACCCCGATACAATGGCCACCGACGAGGCCAGGTGAAAATCTCAGGAAATTCCATTTTGTACCTGCGGCCTCTAAGACCGACTTCGTATCGATTCCCAACCGATGAAAAATCAGCGCCAGCTCATTCATCAGCGCAATATTGAGGTCGCGTTGTGTATTCTCAATTACCTTGGCAGCTTCGGCGACTTTGATACTTGACGCACGATGGATTCCAGCTTTCACCACTGTCTCATAAGTCTTTGCAACAACTTCCAGCGATTCAGCATCCTGAGCCGAAACGACCTTGATGATTTTCTCAAGCGTATGCTCTTTGTCTCCGGGATTGATGCGCTCCGGAGAATATCCGATCTTGAAATCGACTCCGGCCTTCATCCCAGACATTTTTTCGAGGATGGGCAAACACACTTCTTCCGTGGCCCCGGGATAGACCGTCGACTCATACACAACAATGGTCCCTGGAGCCAAATTCGAGCCAATCAGCTCAGATGACTTCTGCAAGGCTGTAAAATCAGGCTGAAGCGCCTCATTGATAGGCGTCGGGACCGCGACAATAATAAAATCAGCAGCCTTGAGCTCCGCCGGCTCCCACGTATACTGCACCTGCGAAGCCTTGAGGTCAGCAGATGAAACTTCCCCTGTTCGATCAACCCCACGGCGTAATTCATCAATCTTGGCCTTATTAATGTCGAAGCCAACCACCGGCCCTTGCTTGCCAAATGCCACGGCAATGGGAAGTCCTACATACCCCAACCCTACGACAGCAATTGACCGAGTCCGCTCTTTACCCATACATCCCCCCCAATATATTCAAGCAACATGGCAGAAGCCCTAAAACCAGTCAAGAAAGTACGCGGTTCTTTCCAAAGGTTAGATATACCTTCAGGCCACACGCCGTGAAGACGTCCAGAAAACCACAGCCGGTTACTGTGCTCACGTATAACACCAGACAACAGGACATCTGCGTAACCTCCACCTAAATAAGAAAGATCCACACAACAGATCCCCCCTTCTTACTACCACCACGGAGCCACCCTCCAACTGAATCAGAGATAACCACACGAGGACAGAGGGAAAATCGAACCGACAGTAGAGGTCGTAAGGAGCTTCCGTGCGATCTCGTACCCAAAGAGCCTCTCTCCTAATACAAGCTCAAGTATGTCCTCTCCTCCCTACGCATCTGCCCTTATAAGTGCAACACCCTGCTCAGCACCTGCCTCGATCAGAGAGGCTAACCATTTGAAAGCACGCCGACTCTACAAGATATCAATACAACACTTGAATCACCTCAACAGGGCACCCATCTTGCTTTAACTCCCTACGGTTGCCGAGCATCCACCGTGAGATAGATGGTCGGCGCGCAGGGCGGTCGAGCAACACGGAGGCCCCTTACCATGTACTCTCCAACGAAACCTTTGAGCGCCAAGATATCGAAACGGTTACTACTCGGCATCACTTTGGCTAGTTTGATATCAATAGAGACTCAGATACCAATGGCCACCGGCGCAGCCGCTATAACTCAAGAGAATTCATCATTGCAGCCCCACAACTCGTCAACGAAAGCTCTCTCCCCTACTGTAAAATCTTCACCGGCAGGGACACGAAAGTCGCATCGTCTGGTCCGCCGCCCGGCCCTCTTGGGGAGCAGCGAGGCCGGGACAATTGGCACAGCTACCCTGAATCAAGCCCCATCGACACCTGCTATCAACACCCCCCCCTCTGTAAAGACGGTGCCCCCAGAGCCAGGAACAACATCGACCAGAGGGGTAGCATCAGAAAAGCAGACTCCCCAGATCAGCTTCGCGGCACCGATTGCAGGGCCGCTTGCACTCATGCAGACCACACCGGTAACCGCTGCAGCAGCAGCACCTTCCGCACTGATGGGAAGCGCGCAGCCATCGACGAGAGTTGCTGCGGCAACTCCGTCCGGAGCGCGTGGACCAAACCCTCCTGGCCGAATGCAGCGGCTTCTGTCCGAGCTCCCAGGGGCAGCACAAATCGTTGCCTATCAAGAAGAAGATCCTGACCCAACTGTGGTTACCCCCACACTCACTCGCAATCCAAGCGTCTTATCATTTTCCGCTATTCAGAACGGATCCAGTCCGGGAGCCCAGGCCCTCACAGTAACCAACACAGGGCCCGGAACGCTGACATGGATCGCATCCGCAAATAGCGCCTGGCTGACATTGAATGGCGCCACATCAACCTCGGGGACCAATCTCGGCTCGATAAGCGTACGAGTAAATCCTGCCGGCCTCTCTGTTGGAACTCATAGTGGCCTGATCACCATCGTCGGAACCGGTGCGACCAACTCTCCGCAGACAGTCAGTGTGAGCTTTGACGTCACGGCTGCCCCCACTCCCACCATCGGCCTAAGCGCGACAACGTTATCGTTCTCGGCCATTCAGGGAGGGAGCAACCCGGCAAACAAGACGATCTCCGTTTCCAACTCCGGGAGTGGGACCTTAAACTGGACGGCAACTGAAAACGCTAGCTGGCTCAGCCTGAGCCCTGCTTCGGGAGCCGGATCCGGAACGATATCAGTCGCGGTCAATACGTCTGGTTTATCCGCTGGTACTGTCAGCTCTCCCATTACGATTGCCGCTTCCGGATCTACAAACACACCCCAAACCGTGACCGTCTCGCTCACTATCACAGCGGCCGCGGTTCCTCCGGCTATAGGGGTCACTCCTGGGAGCTTGACCTTCACCGCACAGCAGGGAGGCGGAAACCCAACGCCACAGTCACTGGCCATCAGAAACACTGGAGGCGGCACCTTGACTTGGACCGTCAGCAACAACTCGGCGTGGCTGTCGCATTCCCCAACCTCCGGTACTGGAAATAGCGTGGTGACGATTAGTCCTATCACCGGAAGCCTAACTGCCGGCACCTACAACGGCATAATTACCCTCTACGCTACCGGATCCACAACCGTAAATGTGCCAATCACCTTTACGATAACTGCTCCAGCAGCTCGAGCAACCATCGGCATGAGCCCCACAAATCTCTCGTTTAATGCCACCGCTGGAGGGAGCAACCCCTCGACGCAGAGCCTCGCAATAACCAATACCGGCACAGGAACCCTGACATGGACCGTCACAGACAACGCCAACTGGCTCACGGCAACCCAATCAGGCAACTCAGTGGTAGCGAGTATCAATATTGCTGGACTGGCGGTAGGAAGCTATAGCGGCATCATTACCGTGTCTGCATCCGGGGCTACCAACACTCCTCAAGCGGTGCCAGTGACATTGACCATAGCGGCGGCTACACAACCGACGACCGGAACGGTTACACTATCCTGGGTTCCCAATAGCGAATCAGATCTCGCAGGATATAAAGTGTATCGTGCGACATCCTCGGGGGGATATGGCGCACCCATCGCCACTTTGACAGCAGGAACAAATCAATATGTATCGAGCGGTCTGGCGAAAGGATTCACCTACTTTTTCGTGATCACAGCCTATGACGAGGCAGGGAATGAAAGTCCCTACTCGAGCGAAACAAGTAAGAGCGTCTATTAATAACCGTTCTGAGAGCCAGGTTAGGTGTGGTAGAACTTTCCATGTCTCTGGTGGACTCGGGCAAAATTCACAGCGTAGGAAAGGTATATGAGAATGGAAAGTGTTCGCAGCAGCCGTTTAGAAACTGTAGGCCTAGTTGCCTGCCTGCTCCTAAGCTGTATGGCGGTATCGCCATCATGGTCGAATGCAGCTGTATTTTGGGAAGATGGGCTCGAGCCAGGGAATACAGGATATACGGCAGTTGGAGGGATGAACTTTTCCAACAGTGTCGTGGCATATGGCTCCCATTCACTGCGACTTTTTTTCCCTTCGATAAATGTGCAAGCAGGGACTTTCACCGACCGCGAATTCCCATCTACCACCAATATTTATAGTCGATTCTATTTTCGGTTAGACAACTTTACGGTTGCGAATCAGACCAAAATCGTGGAATTCACAGATTATGCAACGGGCTCAGGCCCTAGCTACTGGTGGAACATGTCCAATGGCAACCCAGAACTTAATGTTCACGCTCAACTTGTCTTACTGCCCGATGGCACCCTCGGAACGAAAGTCTTCTATCCAAATCAAGGCAACGCTCGCTTTCAGAATGGCCAGTGGTATTGCGTGGAACTCCATATCCAGCACAATACTCCAGGTGTCGCAGACGGACTCATCGAAGCCTGGAAAGACGGTCAGCAAGTTCTCTACTACCCCAATTTGAAATTGCGAGAAGCAACTCAGATCGGCAATCATGACCCCAACCGGAAATTCACCATCAATCGTCTGTACGCACAATACGGACAGGGAGAAATGTATTTTGATAGTATGGCCGTCGGAAATCAGCGAATCGGCTGTTCGGGCACACCCCCACAGGTTGAACCGCCGCCGCCCGCTCCGCTGGTACCCACTCCGCCAGCTCCAGCTCCACCGGCTCCCCAACCCACTGTCCCATCCTTAGTCCCACCACCAACCCCTAATGGGCTGTTTATAAGGTAACCAATTCGCGTTCAGTGAGGAGAAACACATGATAGCGTACAAACTTCCATCGCCAAGCAATCTCAGAATCACAGGCCTCACGGTTCTGCTTGCGGGGCTGATCCTAGGGCACCCCATAATCTCTTATTCCGCCGTCTTCTGGGATGATGAGATGGAGTCCGGCAACACCGGCTACAACCTTATCTCTGGGGCCATGTCATTTGATACTTCCGTGAAGTTCAGTGGTAACGGATCCGTCCGGTTAGATTATCCGTCCGTCTGCTATCCGGATTCCAGTGCACAGAACAACTGCGGTGGATACATGGATCGCACGTTCACCCCGACGGGGACGTTCTACCGCCGTTTCTATATCCGGTTAAGTTCAGGATTTACTGTGTCTGACGTATTTACGAAGCTGATGCGGTCGGATACCAATGGGCAGACAAGCAACTGGTGGACGCTGGGATGTTGCGGCAGCAAGCAGCTCGAAGTGCACGACCAAAATGTGCCGGTGGGCACGACCTCGGTCTACTACGCGAATTTCACGATGTCAGACGCAACCTGGTATTGCGTCGAGACCTATGAACAACTCAATACTCCCGGTATAGCAAACGGCGTGCAGCAAGCGTGGGTGAATGGTACGCAAGTCCTCAATCAGACAGGCATTCCATTCAGAGCTTCCGGGGACAATGCTCTCTACTACAACAATCGGCTGTATCGACAGACTGGACTAGGCTCAATTTGGTTTGATCGCGTGGCCGTCGGTGACACCCGCATCGGCTGCTCAGGAACACCGCCGCCTTCAAACGATACTACCCCCCCGGCAACTCCCAGTGGTTTTACAGCCCGGTAGTAGCGGGGATCCCCCTGGGGAAGTGGCCTGTAGGCAACTACAGCTCCCATTGATGTCTACTTGGGAAACGACTGCCTCTTGCAACCAGGGTAGAATGACGGCTTCGGCGGTCCTCGACTAACGGAGTGGACCGATGAATCGGTCGAAATTCTCCGAGGAGCAGATTATCGATTATGACATCCGGCCAGCCAAAAGCAGTACTCCGATCGACGACCTCTGCCGGCAGCTCGGCATCGGCGAAGTAACCTTCTACACCGAAAAATGACGTATGCGCATCTGGACGTACGCAACCGGCTGAACTCGCTCACGGTGAAAGAGGAAAATGCCCGGCTCAAACGGCTGGTGGCAAATGTGCCCATGATCTTGTACTCGGCCGGTAACCGCATACCCTAGACATTGAACTCTTCGGCGTTCCCCCGATATGGCTTTGCTATTTCAAGGACGCTAGGGGCCAGACTTCGCAAATTGAGCTCGGTCGTCAATAGTAGACGCCATACGTTGCAGCCTCATGCCGCAGGCTGTTGACGGGCCCACTGTTGGGCCAATGCCTCCAGCGAGCGATTCCTCAGTCTCGAATGGCGCCGCTGACGGTTGTAGAAGACCTCAATGTACTTCGCGATCTCCCGTCGGGCCTATTCCCGCGTTCCATAGCACCGGTGATGTACCAGTTCGTTCTTCAGCGTGCCCCAAACACTTTCCATCGGGGCATTGTCGTAGCAATTGCCTCTCTGACTCATGGACGCGGTCATGCCGAACAGGCGTAATCGATCTTGATACTTTTGGGCACAATACTGCGAGCCGCGATCGGAGTGGTGAATCAGTCCCGGTCGCGGACGTTTCGCCCCACCGCCATGCCAGGGCCTGACTCACCAAGTCCGTCGTCATCCGGCCCTCCCTCGCATGGCCGATCACCTCAGATCCTTGATCCCGGCTACATACAATCACCCTTCCGCTGTGAGAACATGCGTGATATCGGTGACCCAGGTCTCATTCGGTCGCATGGTCGCAAACGTTTGAGCCAACCGGTTGTCCACAACGGGTAGCGCGGGATTCGAATTTGTGGTGGTTTTGAACCGGCGCACCAGGAACAGCGCCGCCCGAGTTTCTTGCACAGCCGCTTAATGCGGCCGACACCCGCCGGGAAACCGTCCTCACGCAGTTCGGCTTGCAGCCGTTCCGGGGCCATACGTCTGACGCGTGCACACATGCGCAGCCTGGATCGCCACTTCCAGCCGCGCACTCTCCTGGGCGCGTATCGAGGGACACTAGTGCTGCCAGGCATCGTAGCCGCTTCGGGACACTTCCCCGCCAGCCGCCCCTGCCACGCCAGAAACACCCCAGTTCGCGAGCGTCTTTCTAACATCGTCTGTCGTCTTGTCTCCTCGGGAATTGTCAGCTCCTGATCGAGCACCACCCCCACAGCTTGCTCCAGGAACTCCTTCGTATACTTCTGCCGCGGTAACCGTTCCATCCCACACCTTTCAACCTCAGATCATCGGTTGAAGGCGCCCACTTTTTTGAGCCTCGCTCAGGAATGCTTGCATGGAAGTTCTGGCCTAATCCCACCTAATAAGCCTAGGCTGCCTCGAAAAAATCACGTCCGAATCGTTTGCGAATTTGTACCCCGGAACGCTTTCGCACGGTTGGACGCTGTCAAACGCCTGTTGATATGCAGCGTTAATCTTTGGGCCAATCTGTGACCACGAAAACGCTTCGTGAACGAGCAGTGCGCTTGCTGCCGTAAGGCGGCATCGCAACTCAACATCACTTATTACAGACATAACGTGACGGGCAAATTCTTCGGGTGTATCACCTAAGAGCACATGGATTTCATGTTTAAGATTCAAGCCCATCACAGAAAAGGTTGTAGCCACAGTAGGAACTCCCATAGCGAGAGCATCTAAAACTTTAAGTTGGGTTCCACCTCCGTCAAACACCGGACATACGAAAGCTACGGCTTTCTTGAAATAAGGCCGCACGTCATCGACAAAGCCGGTTACATGGATACGGCCATCAGCTTGCCTAACTTCTTGAGCCAAAGGGGAGGATCTCTGCCCATGACTGCGATCTCAATGCGCGGATCAAGGATTGTCAACAATGGCCATATTTTCTGGAAGAAGTACTTGATTCCTGACTTATTTGAATACTTGTCTAATTTCCCGCAAAAATGATTGTCTTTCCTTGGGGATCACTCCTTGTCGCGAAGTAGGTAGGGTCCACCCCATTGGGAACAACTTCTACTTTTGCCCTATGATTCACAGCGTCATCCAGAGGGATTTTTCCTCCTCTGAAACCGTCAAATTGAGATCCATAAGGGGACACCAAAACTGCTCGGCGCGACGTACATTCCGTGCCTCTCGTTTCAATAAAGCCTGAGACAGATAGTTAGTTTCATGGGCTGCTCGTCGCAATAATTGTGCGGACTGAACATCATGATGGTTCAATACGGCTGCCATACGTTTGTTAACCCCGAGCCGTCTCACGATAGGGAGATACTGCGCAAGCCCAATGGTGTTAAAATGAATCCCGTCAATGGACACATGAGATAGAAATGAATATAGTCGGTCAGCCATTTCTGAATGCCTGAGCCAACGTGTTTCATAGGGATCGGAACCAAACCATGATCCCAAGATGCGGCAACTAGTCCGCCATCTTGATGATGGACTAGACAATTGTACCCATTCAACCGTGGCGCAAAATTTGGTCAGTGCCTTCACGCAATCGTCGGCGGTTACCGTCGAGGGGCGCGTGGCTGGTTGATCAAATGCAAGGACATGTACCTCGCACTGCTTTGAAACCTCTAAGAGTAGATTATAGTTGCGCTGCAGCGCCCCGCCTTTGGGAGGAAAGGCAAGATTATGTCCAAGCCAAAGAACTTTCATCTTGAGAATCGTAAGGAAAAGAAACAGGCAGGTTCAACATTTGACATGCGATGAGTGAGGGAAGGATACACGCTTACGCGTCACAACACAGCCCGCCTTAAGAGGGGGCTGACCTTCCCCTGATTTCACAGACACCTCCACAAGTGGGAAAATGGTGAAATGGGAGGTCGCATGGCAACACCCACACGACGTCAATTTACCGACGCGTCAAGTCCGAGGCCGTTCGCCTCACGCGGGAATCGGGGCGGCCTGTGGCACAGATGGCGCGGGACCTGTGGATCTCAGACAATGTGCTGTATCGGTGGCGGAGTGAACAGCAGCAGGTCGAATCCCAAGGCGGCACGGGCCAGTCGATGCGCGCCGCGAAAGACGAACTGGCCCGGCTGAAGCGGGGGAAATGAGCCCCTGAAGAAGGAGCGGGATTTTCCAGAACGTGCGGCAGCGTTCTTCGCGAGGGAATCGCAATAAGATACCGGGCGATCCAGGAGCACGACCGTCGCTATCCGATCTGCCTGATGTACCGCGCCCTGACCGTTTCGACGGCGGGCTATTGCGCGTAGCGACACGACCTGAGAGTGCCAGGTCCATCCAGACGCATACACTGCTCTCGGCCATTCGAGTGATCCACCAGGAGTCGCGGGAAACCTACGGCAATCCCCCGCATCTGGAACGCACTGGTCAAACAGGGCCATCCCTCGGCTATCACTCCCCGACCAGCATGAAGCGAGAACGGCAGTTGCTTAACCAGGTGTCCACGGAATTGGGGGAATGTTAGGTGAAAGACATACAGCTTAGACAACGTATCCAAATCGATTCTTCATCATGGCATTCATTTCATCTTTCCTCTGCTCCGTGATATTGCCTCGGATTGTGTACTCTATTCCAAAGTTAGGCGAAGAGGCCACCTCCGCACTCCGCCGCTCAAGAAACTCGCTGAGAGGACACAGCACTCTGGCTGGATTCCCCGCCGCAACTACCCCAACAGGAATATCCCTGGTGACAATACTTCCAGCTCCGATGATGACGTCTGAACCTATGGTGACTCCGGGAAGGATGATGCTCGATGCTCCGACAAACACCTTGTCCCCGATCACCACTTTCCCAATTCGTGTCCGGCCGAGGTGCCGCTTGGTGCTTGCGTCATGCACCAAAATCTGCACTCGTGGCCCCAACGTCACATCATTGCCGATTACAATGTGCCATGGGTGGCTAGGATCAATGAAGACATCCTCCAACATGGCGAAATTATGACCGACCACCAACCCCTGCTTCACCAACCAAGCGACTGGATCTCGTCGATGATACTTCGCTAGCACCCACGCCAGAAGTTCACGCATGCTCCCCCCTAGCTACTAAAGAACCGTCGCGTTAGCAGCACGTGATCCGTCCACCTTCATGTATGTCCGGTGCCAGATAGCAAACATCATTGCTGCCCACAGCTGCGTCTCATGATTTCTCACACCACGATCATGCTCGTCGAGCATACGCTCAACTGCCTGCAAGTTAAACAGCCCTAGGTCTCGCAACGCATCACCAGTAAGGTTTGCCCATAACAATTCACGTAGAGGCCCACGCAACCAGGCCCCGAGTGGAATTGAGAATCCTTGTTTCCGACGACGCAAGATCGAGTCTGGAAGAATCCCTTCCAACGATTTGATGAGGATATGTTTTTTCTCCCACCCCTTCAACTTCAGCCCAGAGGGAATTGTCGAGACGAATTCGACAAGCTTGTGATCGAGAAAAGGCACTCGTACTTCCAACGAATGCCACATACTCATTCGGTCTGCCTTCCGCAACTCATCATCCGGCAGATAGGTCTCCATATCCGTAAGCAAGATCCATTCAAGCGGATCTCGGCATTGCTCGACCTTATGCATCGCCAGCTCTGCGCTGCCCACATGAGCCTTCCTCAGCTCATTCAAGAAATCCTGACTAAAAAGGCTGGCCTTGTCCGGCTCCGTAAACGCCGAGAGGTACTGTTGATACCGTTCGGGCAGAGGCAGAGCCGCACCATCGACAAATCGCTTCATCCGATCAATCCAGAGCCCCGCCATATCCCACTGCGGCAGCGAGTGAATCAGCGCGCGAAGGCTATGCCTGAGCACCCCGGGCAATCGCTGGTAGGTATTGGCCGCAAGGGCACCCCTATATCGCTCATATCCGGCAAATAACTCATCCCCTCCGATCCCGGACATCGCGACGGTGACCCACTGCCGGGCCGCCTGACATACGAGATAGTTGGGGATCATCGAAGAGTCTGCAAACGGCTCATCAAAAGCCTCAAGCATCAAGGGGAGAATCGATTCAACTTGCGTCTGAGGATTGTCGTAGACACACTCTGAATGATCTGTCTTGAACAGCTCGGCAACCGCTCTTGCATAGGGGCGCTCATCAGCTCCCGGCTGGCCCTCCCCAAACCCCACAGTAAACGTCTTCACATTTCCCGGGCAAATCTTGGCCATCAACGCCACGATGGCGCTAGAATCAATGCCGCCGCTCAAAAACGAGCCGAGGGGCACCTCACTTACCAGGTGCAAACGCACTGCTTCTTCGAGATGATGCAGCAGACCTTCACGATAATAGTCGATCGATTTATTGGGATCCGTAGAATACTTCAGCTGCCAGTATCGCCGTGTCGTCAGCTCTCCGTTTTTCCACACCGCGGTATGCCCGGGTGGCAACTCCGCGATGCCCCGATAGATAGTTCGCGGCCCTGGCACATACTTGAAGGTGAAAAAGTCTGAGACAGACTGGAGATCCATCTGCCGTTCATAGCGATCGACTGCCAGCAGACACTTTAGCTCAGATCCGAAATAGAGATCTCGCCCATCCTGCCAATAATACAGAGGCTTAATCCCGAAACGATCTCTGGCGAGCAACAGCTTTTTTTGGCGCAGATCCCAAAGGGCAATCGCAAACATCCCACGCAAATGCGTGACATAATCTTCACCGAAGTCTTCATACAGATGGACGATACATTCCGTATCCGAGTGACTAGTCAGAACATGCCCTCGTTTTAAGAGGCCCTCCCGAAGCTCTTGGTAATTGTAGATCTCTCCGTTGAAGACCACCGCCACCGTACGATCTTCATTAAAGACCGGTTGCCGGCCGCTGTTGACGTCGATGATCGCCAGTCGGCGCATGCCCAACCCGACCTGCCCGTCGAAGAAGAATCCGTCGTCGTCAGGACCGCGCCGCCGGATCAGCGCGCACATCCGACGGACCAATTGCTGATCGATCTGTCCGCGCTCTGCATGAACACTGCCGACAATCCCGCACATGAGCAATCCCTCAGTGATTGACGTGCCGGGAAGAATCATCGGCGCGGGCGATTCGCCCCCAAGATCGCCGACCATACCCCAGCATTCCCAGTAACTCGATGACTAGACGCCACGGCAAAAAGACCGGAACCAGCGCCAGCCCTGCCAGCGCTTTCCCCGGTGATTCCGTGGAGAATACTCCCAGCAGAAAATAACCAGCGATCGCTGCAAGAAGCCCCGCGGCCCAGTAGAAGGAAAATCCCCAGACCAGATCACTCGAATTGACAACGCTTCCCACGAGGCACAACAGCGTGAGCGAAGCCTGGCTTGAGTAATTGGGGGCGACCAGCGTCACGGCGGAGTCGAACAACGAAAAGGATCTTGCAGCGATCCCCCGCCTAATCAGCGACCAGACCTTGCTGCCCATGACGGCATAGCGACCGCTGGCCCAGCGCAATCGTTGATGGGAAGCCTGCTTGAAGGACTGGGATTCCTTGGCAAAGGTCCTCGCCATAGGATTAAAGTAAATCTTATCCCCACCCAGCAAAAGCTCAACCGAGAATTCCCAGTCTTCTCCGACTGAAAAAGCCGTCCACCCGCGTCGTTCAAGCACCCCTGCGCTCAAACACATCCCAGTACCGGTCAGCATTCCCTGGAGGCCGAGAGCCGTCTTCCCCGCATAATAGCGGCCGTTTCGCAGCACACCCGTCACAGCAATAATTCGGGTAAATGGACTGGCCCAGGGATTGGAGATGTAGTTATAGCCCTGCTGCACCTGTCGACCAGCCTGAAGCTCCGCGTTAAACGCCAAGAGAAGGTCCCGATCCGCAAGGGTGTCGGCATCAACAATGACCACCGCTTCAAAAGCAATCCGAGCGCTCCGCGCTTGCTGGATACCCCAGGCAAGCGCAGCCCCTTTTCCAGGCTGCCCGTCGACTCGTTCAAAACACTCAGCCCCCCAACGTTTGGCAACGGCTGCTGTCCCGTCAGTGCAGCGATCAGCGACAACCAATATTCGATACTGCAAGGATGGGTAATTCAGATTGCGCAGACTCTCCAATGTACTCGCGATTCCCACTTCTTCATTGTGGGCAGGGATCAAGATGAGAAACCGGGCTTGTCTGTCCCCGGAATGACTCGCGGGAGGACGATAGAAAAAAGAACTCACGGCCAGGAACCACTGATACAGGACCAGCAGCGTGAGAGGGAGCAATACCAGAAGAACCAATATCCCGATGATAGTAGCCATGAACTATACAGTTACCGAAGCTGGGAACTAGGGAGCGCGTCCGTCACGCCATCCATGCGTTTTGCCAGTATGGCGATCGCTGAGGTGTCATATGGCAACGCGCTGAACACTTTAGCCACATTCATCGCAGGTTTGCCGGGACGAAGAAGTTTTTGCAATACAGTCGCCACCCACGAGAGCGGCACCAACACGAATGTCGGGAGCCAGATCACAGTGAGATCCGGGTTGGCTTTGCGAAGATGATCCAACAACTCGCGTTTGGTCGGCGAGACGGGGTCGAGCAGATTCAACGGACTCGGCACGCTCTCCCACATGTCAGTCATCCAAGCCAAGAACCGACCTGAAAATCCCACATCTACAACACCCAGCCTATCGCGCGGGGAACCAACCGCCACAAAGAAATTTCCCAGCCGCTTGCCGAGACGGCCTGGAGGATCGAAATCCCGATAGTCCACCAAGGCGCCAGGACGAATCACCTTGACCGACAAGCCAAGCTCCTCTCCCAAATCAACGGCACGCCGTTCCGATTCCAGCTTGCCCCACACATAGGGCCCCGACCCCTTGCTGTTCAGCTCCAATGGATGATGATCGCCGATCGGTCCTCCCTGCCCCTGTGCCAACACCGCCAGACTGCTCACATGAATGAAATGCGCGATGCCGGCAGCAGCCGCTCCCCTGACCATATGGGAAGTGGCATCAAGGGAATTTCGCTGGTGTTCAGGCCACCCGCCGGCAGTCTCTGCTGCTGCATGAATGACCGTATCAACTCCTTTGAACAAATGCGCGCCCGCGCCTGTTGCCACATCCGCCACAACATATTCAGCGCCGGCAATCCGCTCCCATGGCGAAGGCTCGCGTCGCGCCACCACACGAACAGGACGACCGCGCCCCAGCAAGGCACGGACGATCTCCTTCCCGAGAAACCCGGTTCCGCCTGTCACAAGCACACCCCGGCTATCGACAGGCCTCGGGGCTGCCAACGCCAAAGCCCTTGCCTCTCCGACCTTGAGAGCCTCTGCCACCCGCTCACATATGCGAACGGTTTCAAGCAGACTTTCAGGAGAGAGCGGGGAAGGGGTTTTTGTCCGCACAGACTCGTAGAAGGCAGCAAAGAGTTCGGCCAATCCCGGGTAGCTGCGCTGGCTCTTGAGAAACCGGCGCGCCATGGCCGACGTAGTCCCCGTCAGGAGTTGCCAGGCCTGTCGGTAGGGAGCCAAGAGCTTGTCGACGCCCGATGAGCCCGGACCGATAGCCCGCTGCGTGGTACTCCGGACGTAGTCAGCGAAGAGTGAGCCGTTTTTCCCGATCACCCGCAGATAGCTTTCAACAGGGCGGCCTTCGAGTGTCACGACCAACGTCCCGGTCACTCCACCACGCCGGACCAGTGCGTGCACCGTCCCGGCTTGACTCACTTCAAGCGAAACCAGCTCAATGCGTCCATCCCCCGACTGTTCGAGGACCCGCAGCAGCAGATAGACCGGATGGGGCAAGATATCGAGCAATTGATGATCCGCACGGAGCACGGTGCGCCCGCCCGGCGCATGTCGAACCGTGCGAAAGGAAAAATAGCTCTCGACATGCACGACCCGGCCGATGGAAGGCAGGTATTGGGTAAGGACTGCAGTCGGAAACTCATAGAGTAATTGATGACCGGCACAGACCAGAAGATTCTTTGCCCGGGCTTCGTCTAGAATCTGTTGTGCATCCTCGACTCGCTCCGTAAATGGTTTCTCTACGTAGATATGGCTACCAGCTTTCAGCGCTGAGAGCGCGAGCGGCCCATGGGAAGCCGGAGGCGTACAGATGTGCACCACGTCAGGTCGTTCAGCAGCTAGTAACTCTTCAGGGGTGCCATAACTCTTGATCCCGGGGACAATGCTTCGCATCGCCGCCTGGGCAATATCAGAAGGATCGGCCACCGCAACCAGTTCGACACCAGCGCATCTCAAGATGGCACGGGCATGATGCTGAGCATGGCGGCCAGCGCCGAACAGCGCTATGCGAAGTGAACTTGACGGTGACGCTTTAGGATTAGAAGATGTCACAAGATACCTAACCGATAAGAATAGAGTTCGGCCAGCGTTAGACCTAGATCGGCGCGATCTTTCCGCGCTAAACTATTGAGTCTATCTATCGCTCTCATCGAGACATCACCAGTTCTTTATAGAGCCCTGCGACCCGATCCGCCATGGCCGCCGCGGAAAATTCCTGCACCACTCTCTTCCGAGCCTGCTCACCCATTTTCATGGCGGTCTCTGGGAACTCGATCAATCGTCTGCAGTTCTCAGCAAGTTGGTTCACATCCATCGGCTCAACGAGAATTCCCTCGACTCCATCCTCAACAATTTCAGGAATCCCTCCTACTCGACTTGCCACGACAGCCCGGGACGCTGCCATTGCTTCGAGAAGCGCCATGGGAATGCCCTCGTTCAAAGAAGGAAGAACGAAAATATCCAAGGCCTGCAATAGTTCTTCAGTATCCTCTCGATGTCCTAAAAAGACAACGTTTTCGCTAATTCCCAAGTCGCGCGCCTGCGCCTCAAGATCCTTGCGGATTACTCCATCCCCCACGATCAACAATCTCACATTCGCCCGCTGGCGAAGGAGAATGGAAATCGATTGAAGCAGGTAAGAGAGGCCTTTCACCGGCGTAAGCCGGCCAACTGTGCCGATTAGGCAACTCCCCGTATCGACGCCCAAATCCCTGCGTATGCGGTTCCGGTCAACTGGGGTTGGCCTCCCGTCTAGATCGATGCCGTTTCGAATACAGACAACTCTGGAAACGGCTCCTTCAGCCCTGTATCTGCGTTCGATTTGCGATGACACACCGATAATGGAATTCACACACCATCGATGAACCGTGCGCTCAATCGACTCATAGAGACTCATTTTGAAGGCCCGTAGGCCTTCAAATGGTTCGCGGAGCCCATGCACCGTTCGAACAACGTACGGGATACCGCACAACTTAGCAGCCGGTGCTGCGAGAATCGTATCCTTGTATTTATGCGTGTGAATGATCTTCGCATTCGACTGCTTGAACTTGCGGGCCAACTCCAGGAATAACTTGCCACTTCCCCATTCAGCCTCAGGAAAGACTGTAACCGGAACACCAAGTGCCTCAATTTCTTTGCACAGTCTCCCGCCATTAAACAGAATGACGGATAGGTTCAACTCCGGCCTCAGCACAAGCTTCGAGAGCAGCACCTTGAGCTGCACTTCAGCTCCCGCCCAGAGATCTCCTACCGCCACATGACAGACCGAAATACGATTTACTTGAGACATATTCGTAGTGAGGACGAGCAACTAATCCTATACATACAAATGGTACAGTACATTGAGCACTTCCCCTTTCCCCCAACTGAGGACCGGAATGGGCTGCCCACGGATAGGAACATCACGAAAACACTCGAAATTTTGATGCGCTCACCATGGACGGGAGATATGTCCCTGACCTATTGTGGCCAAGCGGTTTCCGCTTACACCCCCACGCTGTAGAACTGGCACCGACGGATCTGAAGGTTTGCCATCAGCAATATTCCTGAGGGCTACTACCAACCCCATCATAATCCACAAGCTGGGATACCAGAGAGTCGAAATAAACACCCCGCTCACGATAAACCCAATCAAGCTTCCTTCCATGGCCATGGCCAGATACACACGAATGTCTTCTTTTGCACCAATTGTTTGGCCATGCTTTTGCCTGGACAACGCAGGCGTAAACTTAGTCCTTACAAACTTCAGATCCTTGTAGCACTGGAGCAACATTCCGCCGATAATCAGAATCCCCGCGAGTCCCAATTCTGAAAGAAGGGTAACCCAGGCAGAGTGGGCTTGGCGGCCCGCGATCGACTTCGTATTGAATGTCCGGCCAGCCTCATACTGATTGAAGGTCCACGGGAAATTACTCTGTCCGATTCCTATAATCGGATTCGAGAAGAACATCTCCACCCCAATCCCCCAGGTATACAGCCGTTCAGCGCCTGTCCCTATTGCCATCGTCTCTTCGCTGGTTGCCGAGCTCATTTCATCCCAATATTTGTCAGGCGCCAGAATCAACATAAACACAACTGCGACGACCACTAAGATTAATGCGTTCAGTTTCTTCGGTGACCGATACCAGCAATACGCTCCCACTGAAGCCAATCCGATAAACCCACCGCGCGACAAGCTGGCCATTGCAGCAAGAATAAATGTTCCCAGCATCCCCAAATACTTCAGCTTTTGCGACATTCCCTCCGCACCGAAAAACAGGAAATACCCGAACGGCGCGGCCATATCCATGACCATGCAGAAATCATTCTCGTCACCCATCCATGCCCCAATACCGACTCCGCCCTTGGCAATCCCCATGATGGCGAGAAAGGTATGAATTCCCATCCACAACTTCATCACCGTCATCATTCTTTCGAGAGAGTTGACGAAGATCACGATACCGAGATAGACACAAAACAAAAGAAACATGTCCTTAAAGGTCATCAGCGCCCAATAGTTATTCACCGCGAGCGGCACGTGAACCACCATAACCGCAAATAGTGGGATCCATAATTTGGTCTGCACTCTAGAAAAGTCCAGCTTCCCAGACATCACCACATTCAAAAGGATTAAGACGGAGAGGCCCGTTCCGAATGGAATGGCCCGTAGCCCAGGAATTATTTCTTGCGGACGACCGAACTCAAAGAGGAGGTACGCCAGCACAAGGTAAAATCCGGCCTTGCTCTCCTGAGCTTGACGCAGAGGTGCGAGCCCCTTCGGTTTCCATTTGGGCGTTGCAGTAAGTGATGCTCCGCCAGCCTCAAACCCCTTCATGACTCCCCTCACCGTTACCAGGCGAAAGACTCGCGTATAGCGCTCGATACTGAATCACCATCTGTTCCAAACTAAACAATTCACGAACCCGTGTTGCTCCCTGCGCAGAGAAGCGGTGCATCATGAGAGGATCCTCTAAGAGCTCAACCAGCTTGATGGCCAAACTTCCGGCATCTTCAGGAGCAACCAAAAATCCCGTCTGGCCTTGATCGACTAACTCGGGATTCCCACCGACGGCGGTCGCCACCACCGGTTGTCCGGATGCCATCGCCTCAAGCAACGCCAAGGACAACCCCTCAGATAATGAGGGCAAGACAAACACATCCAACACTGACAGGAGTCTCGGAACGTCCGATCTCATCCCCAAGAAACGAATATTGTCCGCAATGCCCAGCTGCTCTGCTTGCGCCTTAAGCGAGGCTTCCAGCTCCCCTCGCCCAATCACCAACAAGACCGCGCGGGGCCATCGCCGAATGATCTCCGGCATCGCCGAGACGAGAAACCGATGCCCCTTGACCGGATAGAGACTGCCGACAACCCCCAACACAGGGTAGCGTCCGACAATCGCAAGCTCCGCCTTGCACGTGTGAGCCTCTTCATCTGCAACCGGCTGGGCCGCAGCAACACCGTTATAGATAACGTGAACCCGCCCCTCCTCAATACCCACCTTGTCACAGATAAACCGCTTCAAGTCTGCCGACACCGCCACCAGGCTGCCGTACCGGCTGACGAGTCGATAGGCCACTCGCCGGCGCCACTTCTCCCAGAAATAATTCTTCCCATGCACCGTCGCAACAAGCGGCACACCTGCCATCTTAGCCAGAATCCAACCGCACATGATCGCGCTGAACTCATGCGCATGAATGAGCGCCACCCGTTCCTTACGGATCAGCTCCCAATATCCCAAGAACCATTGCAGACCTAAGACTCCCGCAATTGGGATGACGATGGTTCTAACCCCGAAGCGCTCACACTCCGTCTGCAACCAGCCTGCTCGAAACAGTCCGACAATGACTCGCACTTGGCCCTGATTCAACGCCGCCGCAAGCGTGCTGATCATTCGTTCGGCTCCGCCGGGGCCACTGCTGGTCGACAGATGCAGCACCGTCGTCCTATGTGTGCCGACTGTCATTTAACTGCCGAGGTATCTGAAAATAGCGGGCGTGCTTTCTGATCGCCGGCTCTCATATCCAATCGGACAGCCAGAGCCTGGCAGCATCGCTTTACTTGCTGATAACAGGACCGAAAATCTTCATTGGTCCCACTGTAGGGATCTGCAATTTCAAGAGGACCGGTAGAATCAAAGCGACCCAATAAGACAACCTTCCCGATCGCCTTTGGGTACAGCCCATGAATCCGATCTTTTTGAGCCACCTCCATAACGACAATCAGGTCTGACTTCTCGAGTAATTCCGCGTGCACTTGGGTCGTCGTATGCTTCTCAAGCGATAGCCCGTGTTCGAGCGCCGTGGCTTGAGCTTTAAGATGGGCGGGTTTCCCAGGAGTTGTTTCAAGTCCCGCCGAACTGATGGTGAGTGGTCGCCCCGCTTGCAAGGCAAGCGCACGCAGACACACCTCGCCCAAGGGGCTCCGGCAGATATTGCCTTTGCAGACAAAGAGGACAGACTGCACGGAGTCCGGCAAGCGGACCGTCGCCCACCGCTCATACGGATGACGAATGAAGTTCAGCTTGCCGACGATATATCCCCCCGTCGCACGAAGCGCCCGCAGAAAAGTCCAGCAATGCGCTCCTACACTTGGCGTGTCACCCATGGTCATCGAGCTCCTTCTACTAACTGGCTAATCCACGCACGATATTCCATCAATGCCGGGCGAGGATCGCTTAGCGATTCCACTTCATAGTGCAAATTTCTCTGAAACAGCCTCGAAAAATCAGCCAAGCAACGCCACCGGGATGGGGCCTCTGACCCCAGATGGAGAGCCGTATTCGACCGTGTCAACCGCAGCAACAGGTGATCAAGATCTCCCAGGAGCCAGCGGGATCGCGTCCCGACATGATAGGCATTATTCGGTACAGCCACCGGCGATCCGCTCAGGATCTGATGGAGGAGATAGGGAAGGTTGAGTCCCGCATCAATCGCTAACTGCAAGGATCCCCAGAATCGCCCGTTGATCTCCATGAGTCTCGGGATCTTGGATGCTTTGTCAACCTTGAACTCGACCATTGCCACTCCATGCCATTTCACATGTTCCAATAACTTGACCGCGTAGTCGGTCATGGGCTTGGGGAGTTCGATGCTTTCTCTCAACACGCTCACTCCACCAGCCGGCGGCTTTTCCCTGATTCGCCGATGCGCAAAGAGCGCGCAGGGCCGTCCATGATCAAAAAGCCCGAATACTCCCTGGCCCTCCCCCTCAACCCGTTGCTGAATGAGCGAGGGATTCTTCAAATAGGGCACCCGTCGATACAGATCAATCAACTCTTCCGCAGATGACACAAAATGCACGCTGGTCTTGCCCCATCCACGGTCGGTCATCAACAGCGATCGCCCCGGCTTGACCACTACAGGGAATGATGTCACCTGATCGAGCACGGACGAGAGATCCCCGTCGGGGACATAGACCGTTGTGGGAATCGGCACGCCTAACGCTTGGGCAACTTTCATCAACCGGTATTTGTCAGATACTAATTCGTAACTTTCCAGCGGAGGGACAGCATTTAAGACAGCAGCAGGAAATTGATCTCGTTTGGCTGCGAGTACCTGAGTTGTGGAGTCCGTTACCGGCATAATAGCGGTAATGCCTAACCGGCCGACCGCATCGATCAAGCTCGCCACAAACCCGAAAGGATCTCCCAGCGGCGACGGATACTGCCAGGTCCGATGACAGTATTTCGAAACCCCTGCCAAGGACTTCAGCGTTTCTGATCCAACTACCACCGGGATGCCTGCCCGCCCCAAGCTTCGGGTCACCGCAAGAGCGGCACGCTCCTGACCATCTGTTACTAGTACGCAAGACTTCGACTCCATTACGATTTTGGTCCTCTACAAATCCGTGACTCCGCCATCGGCTTAGCGAATACCGGACAGCGCCAACGCGAGTAATGAGTCTGATGAGCTACTGTCCTCATGCAGGCTGACCCTTTTCAATGCGTACGGATCCTCTGGGCAAACACCCTCCAGGCCAATTTCACAACCAACAGCCGCGCGATACCCGCTCTCCCCAACCAGCTTCTGAATGCTCGGATTGAAATTCCCATTGGGGTAGCAAAATGCCGAGGATGGCGTGACTCCATGTTGAAGCATCGTATTTCGTGACTCGATTAACTCGCGACTGACCTCCGGCAACGGAATGGCAGTCAAAATCCTGTGCGAGCAGGAATGCGATCCGAAGGACACGCCCTGAGCGGCCATCTCGCGCACCTCAGTCCAATCAAGAAGGACCCGCTCCGAAAGAAGGTCCATACCAAGGACATGACCGAGACGGTCGATGAGAGCTTCAATCTCCTCGACCTCTACTGCTTTACAGAGTTCAATGATCGCACCGGAGTCAATCGGCCGGCCTGACTGCAGAGACAGAAAACTCCCCTCATCAGCGGACAGACGGACTCCGACTGCATCGGCCAACATCGCTGATACTTCATCACGGATAGTCGAGCCACTCGTCTGCACTCTGGCCCGCTCCAAAACCAACATCATTCGATCGGGCCAAAACCATCGAGTTGTTCCAATGAAATCGGTCGCAAGAAAGATCGTCGCCGGAACCGCATACCTTCTCAGGATGGGAAAGGCGAACTGATAGTTATCCCTCCATCCATCATCAAACGTGATGACACAGTAGGGCTCATCGCGCTTGAACTGGTTCGTCCGCCATAGCTCCAGCAGCTCATCCAAGGAGAGAATGGTAAAGTGCTCACGAAAATAGGCGATGTGAGCAGCAAACGACTCCTCCAGCATATACATGCCAGGCTGAATGTGCTGACGCTCAACCACCTTCTGAGGCACTACCCGGTGATAGGTCAGCACAATCACGCGCCCCTGATGCCGGAACCGTGAAAGCCCGGAAACAGAATAGAATCCGCCTAATGCCCTCCAGGTTGCGGCCTTGAGACGTGCGATCACACCATCACCCTCGCTGCGCCATCAGATCATTCTTCCCAGGGTTCCACATTGTTGACAGACTCCCAGGCTTAGAACAGCGTATAGATAAAGGGGGCGACGGCCGACCCCTGGGTCAAGACAATCAGGCTGCCGAGCAAAACAAGCACGAGAATAATCGGCAGGAGCCAGAACTTTTTCCGCTCTTTCATGAAGGCCCACAACTCTTGAATAAAATCGCCCATCGGTCATCCTCCTGAAAGTAGATCTGTTCAGAACATGTTCTTCATATGCGTGGCCGGTCTAGGGTTACGAATCACTCGGTACGTTGGGGCATCGGGTTCAAATCCACGGCACATGGGGTCACGCCCTGTTAGCTTCATCACCAATCCCATTGGCGTCACAATCCCGTAAAATAGGATGCCCAATATAATGCGGGTGTTGATCCAGCCCATCACATGCCCGATCCACATCCACCCTTGATACAGATACTTCAGGATGGCTGGGGCAACGAGTCCCACCACAGACAAGAGCGCACCCAGCACAACGGCCCACTCTCGCATTGCCTCCTGTCGCCAGAGAAAGGGCCACAACCCGATCACGAGAAAGACCCCGCCGACCATGAGACCGAACTGGCGGAGCGTTTTGTTCGTTACTTCAACATTTTCCATTGGTTATCCCTTTCTGTACAGCCAAAACACGTTATCGCTTAGATGGAGTCCACGACACGATACGCTCCCCACGACAATAGCGGACCCAGGCATCGAGTATCGAGACATTCACCATCACGAAAAATGACGGAATCCGCAGTATACCTACACTCGGCAAGCGCGTGGTGACAAGATAGGCAACCGCCACAGCATAAAACCCCGCTTGGGCTATCAATGTTCCTTGATAGAACCGAGATGATGACGCCAGCACGGCGTTGGCTCCCAACGCCCCAATCATTGCGAAAGGCACCAGCCACCGACATAGTTTATGACTGATCAGTTGCCAAGCGAACAGGTGATACCGAAACGGATTGAGAAGAGACAAACTCTTCATAAATACGGAGATCCCTCGGACTACCGTGCGGACCTTGCGCTCATATTCTTTCTTTGGGTCTACCAAATTCTTATAGAACCCGATACTCTCCGGGTCCGCTACCCCACGAAGCCCTAGCCTGACACTATTGAGCAGGGTATTGAAGTCACTTTGGAGATCCGGCGCCCAATTCTGGCACACGGTTCGACGAGCAGCAAAGAAAGACCCGCTCAACCCCACCAACGTGTTGACCCGCGTTTCGAGATTCCGGAGAAACATCTCGTAACGCACATACGCGCCTTCTCCACTCACCGATCCGTCCACATCGACAAACCGATCCACGCTGCTGACGCAACCGACCGTTGAGTCCGCGAAGTTCCGCACGATCGTGGAAATGGCCTGCGGTTCGAGCATCGTGGCCGTATCAGAAAATATCAGAATCGCTCCGGTCGTCGACTCGACGGCGTGTTTCTGCGCCGCCTCCTTCCCGCCCTTCACAACCGACCGAACAAGTCGAACTCCAGACGGCCCATACGAGCGGACTAGATCATCGGTTCCGTCCGTGGAGCAGTCGGAGGCCACGACAATGTCGAGGCGCTCGCGGGGATAATCTTGCCGAAGGGTATTCTCCAATTTTTCCCGAATCCGTTTCTCCTCATTGTAGGCCGTGATAATCAAGGAGACCATCGGATGGCTCGGAGCTTTGCGCACAGGACGATCACGCAAGATTCCAATCGCCATCAGCAGCAGCGGATATCCCACATAGGCATAGAATACGAATGTGACCGACACCCAGAATATCGAGAGCATGCAATTAAATAGTGTCATGAGACGCTAGTGTTTGGCCTGGGCGTGAGGAGGACCTGCCTTCACCGTACCACTTGAAACTGAGGGCTCCACCTGGGCCGCCAGTACCTGTTCGATCTTTAGACGGTCCTGCGCCGACACAAACTGGTGCGTGGGCAAAGTCACCAATCGATCAACGACTTCCTGAGCCCCGGGGTACCTCCGCCCGGCCAATTGTCCGGCCAATTCCAGTATGTCCTGAACGGTAGCCGGATAGTTAGGACTTAACCCCGCCCCCTGCTCACGACTTAGCCGACAGACCACCTCTTTGGCTTTTCGGTCTCTCACTAGCACAGGCAGCCGGAGATAGAGCGAGCCCTTTCCCATGATCGGCTGTACACCCTTCCGGACGAAATCCAGCCCTTCAACGAGCCATCGCGCACGAGAAGACCGGTCCTGATTGGCTTGCCCCAATCTCCGTTGCCAACCATCGAGCAAATGTGCTCGAACATCATCCATTCGAAACATCTGAAAGTCCGTGTAAAACTTGGTCTCCCCCAACCCAAGGAAGGGAAGCCCTACGGGAAACCAGTACAGCACCGGATGGATAAAAATGCGCATCACGAGAAGTTCTAGCCAATTGCGAAAGACATCAAACCAAGGAGTTTCTGGCAAATTCGCGTATTCCGCTTCGATCGCCTCCGCAATCGGGGCAGAGCTGGTCAGAATGATGCCTCCTGTGCCACAGGTCATATTCTTTCCCCGCCCCAGACTGTAAAATCCGACATCCCCGATCGTTCCAAGCAACCGGTCGCCTGCCTGCCCCCCCATCGCCTGGGCGGCATCTTCAACCACAAGGATGCCTTTCTCTCCACACAATTGCTTCACTCGCTCGGTGTCCGCGGGACGGCCAAACAGATGGGTCGATACGACACAGAGAACGTTTGCGTTGAGTAATCCCTCAAGCTCGGTAAAGTTGAAGTCGAGCGTATTCGGATCCACATCGCACAGCACGACCTCCAATTCGGCTTTTACAACCGCGGACGGAACGGAAAAACACGTATAGGCAGGAATGATCACCTGCCGCCTTTCACTCACGCCAGCCAGCGATTTGAGAATGACCGTCAGAGCCGCTTTCCCGGACGACACAAGAAAGGCCGCGCGCACGGCATAATGGGCCTTCAGCTCACTGACCAGACGCGCTCGGTACTTCTTGCCACCCCAGAGACTACCGACGGAACACAGGAGATTCCCAAACGGAAGTGGAGCTGCTGTCGGTGGAATAGTTCGCTGCGGTGTCATGGCAAATACTTCACCACATGTGGACCAACCAGATTTGCGATGGGTATCGGAAGTCGTTTCCACAGGGCAATAACCGCCTTGTACTTGGGGTTGTCCGGATTCAATTCCGGAAGCGCGCGTCCCTCAGAGAGCCAGTAATACCAGTACAACTGGTGCGGCTGCGCGCCCCATTGCGCTTTGAAACGATACGTTCCACTGTCGATAGAGGATCGGCCAAAATCAAACTCTCGAAATCCCTCTCGACAGGCAAACTCCAGGACAGCCCCGTACAAAAGCATGTTGGGAGACAGTCGGCTAAAGCGCTTGTCTGACGCAGCCCAGGGGATTTCAAGTCTATTCCGAAAGCCGTACAGGAACCCTGACGCAAGTGGATTTCCTTTGAGATAGACTACGCACAATCGCGCTTCTTTGGGAAACGTCTCAAGAATGGCTTCAAAGAAACCCTTCTCGTACACCGGCGTACCGAGGTCCCGCATACATCGAGCAAATACACGATAATAGTCACCAAGCAATTCCGTTCCGCCGACCTTGACGTCCATGCCCTCTTTCTGCGCCCGCCGCACCTGGCTGCGTAGCTTGGAGGGAAATGCCGTTAATAAGGTTTCATAGTCCGGTGGTAACGCCAGTCGCATCGATACTTTCTTCGATCGGACGGGCCACTCAGTTGCAAGCGGCTCATCCTGTCTCAATTCGATATGAGCCGCTCCCATCTCCTGAGCCGCAACCGCTGCGGCGCTCAGCAGCGCGCGAGCCGTATCCGCATCATCAGCCAACACTCCGCCATAGTTGAAGAATGCCATCGACGTGAGAAATCTCCCAAACATCGGACTCTTCGTGAAGATAAGAGGGAGGACGCCGCGGATTTTTCCCTCTTCATCCTTGGCCATTAGGTAAGGCGTGGGATGGCTAAAGACATTCTGAATGACACTCCGCCAAGCAAGCAGATGATAGCCTGACGACTGCGGGTGATTTATTACGTACTGATCCCACAAGGCTTCGTCATAGGAGTCCTGGATGAATGCGATGTTCACGAGATCCTGCCTTGTCGCGTATTCTGAAACGTGAAGAAAAACTAGATCGCCTGCCGCCCACGGGCCTTGCGAGACTCCATGATTGTCTGAATAGACTTCTCTAATGCCTGACCCATCGCAGCCCACGAATACTGATTTTGAACACGGGCCAATCCATTGCCCGCGATCCGGCTGACTGCTTCCTGATCTGCAAGCAATCCTACAACTTTCTCTGCAAATATCTGAGGTTCATCGGCAAGGAGCACCTCGCGATTGTCGGCGAGATCCAATCCGTCGATGCTCAGCGACGTCGCCACGATCGGTTTCTGCATGGCCATGGCGGCGAGCAGCTTGTTCTTCACGCCCGTGCCATACCGTAGCGGGCACACAAACACTGAAGCTTGGCTCAGATAAGGCCGCACATCTTCAACCTGCCCGGTCACATAGATGCCGGCGATGGCCCCCAACTCTTTGACTCGATCCGTCGGTTCACTGCCGACAATCCAGAACTCTGCGTTGGGGCGTTCTTTCCGCACGCGCGGAAAGATCTCTCGGGCAAAGAATACGGCGGCGTCTTCATTGGGGCCGTACCCCATCACCCCGGTAAAAACCAGCTTATCGGCATCGACCCGTGAATGGTCCGGGGCAAAGTATCCCATGTCAACGCCATTCGTAATGGTCATGGCATTGCTTGCCGACGAGACTTCGCGGATCACTTGCTCATCCACGGAAGAATTCGTGACGACAAGGTCGAACTTCCGTCCAAGCGCGCCTTCAAGCTGCTGTATTCGCATTAGGTGACTGTAGATCGAGAGACGCCCCCGCCAGCCTCGGGTGGTCGTGAGCACTCTCCTGGCCATGAGCGTCATCGAATCATGCAGATCGATCATGGCGGGGACCGCGAGTCCCTGGTCAACGTACTGACCCATTGGAAGCAAGTCGACATAGATGAGATCGCAGCGATTCCGCACATACATCTCGTGAACCTTGCTGCAAATCGCCCGGTAATACTCCGGGAATCGGAAGCGGGTTTCAAAACTAGCGGCCAAATGCAGCCTGTGCCACTGTTGGCCCCACCAAGTCATGGCCGGAGGATCAGCCAATACCTCAATCGCTGAAAACACCTTGGCTGCCGTTGGATCGTTCAGAAAAGACTGATGTCGCTCGCCGGAAGAACAATAGGTAAGTAGATACAACTCATGCTGCCGAGAGAGCTCCCGGCAGAGATTGAAGAGACGCGGAGACCCGGGCATCTTCGACGTCGCGGGAATATCTGGAGCCAGTACTAGTATTTTCATCGCAAACTACTTGCCGAACAACGCGCCGCCCTCGCCTCATTACCAGCAAATACCATCATAGGACGCGGTTAGACCTTCCCGGCCTTCAATCCGAGCCAAATCGATAATGAGCTGGTCCTGGCGCATGCGTTTCAACGCTGGCAGAAACTCGGCCGAGGCATATCCGACGACAACGACTTGGGCTGCATCCACGAGATCTTCCGCCCGCTCGACCAACAAAGAAGAAAGATGTGGAATGTGCTCTTCAATGAACCGCTTATTCGCGCCGATCAAACGACTGGTCGCGACATTCTTATCGTAGATTTTTACCTGAAAGCCTTTTCCAAGAAGCGTCTCGATAACCTCAACCAATGGACTTTCTCGAAGATCGTCGGTATCCGGCTTAAATGTCATGCCGAGAAATCCGACTTTCCTCTTTCCCAGACCCACGATTCGCTGAATAACACCTTTAATATGGACCCCATTGCTCTGAAGAATCGCGTTCAACACCGGCACCTCAACATCCGTCCGTTTTGCCTGATAAGAGAGGGCGCGAAGATCCTTGGGAAGGCAGGATCCTCCAAATGCAAAACCAGGCTTCAAATACACTTTTGACAAATTCAACTTTGTATCTTGGCAAAAGATGTCCATAACGGCATGACTGTCGATACCAAGCCGCTTGCAGATATTTCCAATCTCGTTCGCAAACGTCACTTTCAAAGCATGAAACGCATTGTCGGAATACTTCACCATCTCCGCAGCGCGAATCGATGTCCGAATCGTCGGCGCGACGATGCCGGCATAGATTTCTTCCACCACATCCCCCTCGCCGGCTTGCCGCTCACCAATCACGATCTTCGGAGGATGATAATAATCTTTCACCGAAGTGCCTTCTCGAAGAAACTCAGGATTGTAACAGACAAATAATCCGTCCCCGACCGTCTTTCCTGAATGCTTTTCAAGGATCGGAATAGCCACGTCCTCCGTTGTTCCCGGCAACGTCGTACTGCGGAACACCACGGTGTGCGGAGTCTTTTTATCGCGCAGAGCCACGCCGATATCTTCACACACCCGCTTCATATGGGTCAGATCAAGACTGCCATTGGCTTGACTCGGCGTCCCCACACAAATAAATGAGACATCCGTGTTCTGAATTCCTTCGGCTGACGACACCGTGGCTTTTAACAGCCCTTGCTTCTGAGCCTTGGCAATGAACTCAGAGATATCAGGCTCGACGATCGGAGCGGCTCCTGAATTAATCGAGGCCACCTTGTCGGCATTGACGTCGACACCCCAGACCGTGTGCCCACTGGAAGCCAAACAGCCTGCCGAAACCGTCCCCACATAGCCCAGACCGAAGACACTGATTTTCTTCGCCATCACTCTCTCCTCACTCTAGACTCACTCATTCGTTTCTCTACGCCGACAGGGTGCGATCAGATCACCTGACGGAAGTATTCGATCGTCTTTCGCAAACCGTCCTCCAGCTCAACCTTCGGTTCCCATCTGAGAAATTCCTTAGCGCGACGGATGTCCGGCCGACGCACTTTCGGATCATCCACAGGTAAGGGTCTATGCTCGATCTGGCTCTTCGACTCCGTAAGCTTAAGTACCAACTCAGCAATCTGCTTGACGGTCAACTCCCGTGGATTGCCGATATTCACAGGGTCGTGCATCGTTTCCTTCAGAGGCTGGTCTGACTTGGTCAGAAAGCTTGATCGGTCCGTCCGTTCAGCCACAGACTTGTCCGAATCGATGAGTAGGAGCTCCGTAATGCCACGCACAAGATCATCGACATAGCAGAAGCTTCGCGTCTGGTTTCCGTCACCAAAAATGGTCAACGCTTTCCCTTGGAGCGCTTGCACGACGAAATTCGAAACGACCCGGCCATCGTGCGGCCGCATCCGCGGACCATAGGTATTGAAGATACGTACAATCCTGGTATCCACACCATGGTAACGGTGGTAGGCCATCGTCATGGCTTCGGCAAAGCGCTTTGCTTCATCATACACACCGCGCGCGCCGATCGGATTTACATTCCCCCAGTAGGACTCCGGCTGCGGATTAAGCAAGGGATCGCCATAGACCTCAGAGGTACTGGCTAAGAGCAGACGAGCTCCCTTGGCTTTAGCCAAACCCAATGCCTTGTGGGTACCCAGAGCTCCCACTTTGAGCGTAGCAATAGGCATCTCAAGATAGTCTTGCGGACTCGCCGGAGAAGCGAAGTGCAGGATAGCGTCTAATTTACCGTCTATGTGGATATAGTCACAAATGTTGTACTTAATGAAACTGAACTTTGGGTTCCCCATTAAATGAGAGATATTTTCGACACGACCGGTAATCAAGTTGTCCATGGCCACAACTTCATGACCTTTGCCGATCAGCAAATCGCTTAAGTGGCTTCCCAGAAATCCCGCTCCGCCCGTAATCAGTATGCGCATACAGCTACACTCCTTCTTCTGGAAGCGTCTTCAGTTATGTTCGATAAGCAGCCACGATAGGCTCAATCACAGAGATCGCTAGCTTGTGAACAATCTACACGCGTGGCAGCGGATGCACCATTCTATTCTGCATTTTCGAAAGCCAGCCCGATTCTCGCAACCCTATTTGCGGATAGCCTTTACTGAGGTGCTCCCCGGGACAGAGCCAAGGGATTTGGAAGCCGCCGTTTTTAACTTGCTTCTAACAGACCTGGCATAAAAAGTCCGGCTGGAGTCTCGGGCTGAAGGGATACGCCAATACTCGCCCCGCACAATCCCTCTAGTCGAGTTCGAACTCATTCTTCCAATCAGAATCCCCTTCGAGCGGTTTCTGATCCGTCTTGTACAGCACACAGTTCTCCAGCACGAGCACATCCATCTCTGTTCGCATAAAACAGCGATACGCATCTTCAGGAGTATGGACAATCGGCTCACCTCGAACATTGAATGAGGTATTCACCAGCACGGCATAGCCGGTTTGCGCTTCAAAGGCTTTCAGCAGACTATGATAGCGAGGGTTGGTCTCCTCATGGACCGTTTGGACTCTCGCCGAATAATCCAGGTGCGTAACCGAGGGAATGTCTGAGCGCTGAACGTTCAAGAGATCGATACCCCATAAATCTTTTTGCGCGATCGTCTTGGGACAACGCCGTTTTTCGTTAACCGGGGCCACAATGAGCATGTAGGGACTATCAGAGTGCAAGTCAAAGTAGTCCGCAACCCGCTCCCGAAGCACTGAAGGAGCGAAGGGTCGAAACGACTCGCGGTACTTGATCTTCAGGTTCATCACTGACTGCATCTTGGTACTGCGGGCATCTCCTAGGATACTCCGCCCACCGAGGGATCGCGGACCGAACTCCATACGGCCTTGCAGCCATCCCACAACCTTTTCTGCCGCAAGATCTTTTGCCACCTGCTCGGCCAGCGCTGCATCATCAAGCCGGATATACGGCGCGTCTTTCGCCCGTAAAAACTCCTCAATCTCGGCATTGGTGAATGCTGGGCCTAGATAGGTCCCCTTCATCTTATCGCGCTTGCCGTCTGAAACCCGGGGCTTGCCCTCAAACTGGTGCCACACAGATAAGGCCGCGCCGAGCGCGCCTCCTGCATCACCGGCCGCTGGCTGAATCCAGAGTCCTTTGTGCGGCCCTTCTCGCAAGATTCGGCCGTTTCCCACACAGTTGAGCGCAACCCCTCCGGCAAGGCACAAGTTTTCCACACCCGTCTCTCGATGAAGCGTCCGGGCCAATCGGAGCATGACCTCTTCCGTCACCTCTTGGACAGATCGCGCCAAATCCATCTCACGTTGCCCCAACTTGGCTTCAGGCGTGCGCGGAGGACCACCGAACACATGGTCGAACTTCCGGCTCGTCATCGTCAGCCCAGTACAGTAGTTGAAATACTCCATGTTCAACCGAAACGTCCCGTCGGGCTTCACATCGATCAAATGCTCATAGATAGCCTTCACATACTTCGGCTCGCCATACGGGGCAAGCCCCATCACTTTATACTCACCCGAATTGACCTTGAATCCGGTGTAATAGGTGAACGCGGAGTACAACAGACCTAAGGAATGCGGGAACGGAATCTCCCACAAAGGCGTAAGGGTGTTCCCTTGACCTTGCCAGGCAGATGTCGTCGCCCATTCCCCCACTCCATCCATGCACAACACCACGGCCGAGTCATAGGGGGAGGCAAAGAATGCAGACGCTGCATGGGACTCGTGATGCTCGGAGAACAACAGCTGAGGCAGATCGCTCTTCGCCATTCCCTCCCCATGCTTGAGGAACTCATCCCGCAGAAGAGTTTTCAGTAAAAGCTTTTCTTTCATCCACACCGGCATCGCCGCAAGAAACGATTGGAGGCCGGCCGGAGCGAACGCCAAATAGGTTTCCAACAGACGCTCGAACTTCACCAGCGGCTTGTCATAAAACACCAGATGCGTGATATCTCCGAAGCGAATCCCGCCTTCGCGCAAACAATAGTCGATGGCACGGTGAGGAAATCCAGGATCATGCTTCTTCCTAGTGAATCGCTCCTCTTGTGCCGCGGCGACTATCTCGCCGTCACGAACCAAACACGCGGCACTATCGTGATAGTAAGCTGATACCCCAAGAATGCATGCCATGTGTTTTCTCCAAGAATTACCGATTGAAGCCGGGAATTGTCCTATCCTACGGTGGGTCGATCATTTCGCCCAAGCAGATTCAGGAAAATTGCTTCGTAGCGGGCAGAAGCCACTTCCCATTGAAAATGCTTTCTCACGGTTTCATAACCTGCACGGCCCAGCTGTTCTGCCAGAACAGGATCAATCCAGACCTTACTGATTGCATCACGCAAGGCTTGAGGGTTTTCGGGTTCTACCAGAATCCCGTTACGGCCGTCTTCAATAATTTCAGGAATCCCACCAACGGCGGATGCCACAACCGGTTTCATACTGGAGAACGCCTCCAATATGGCAATCCCAAAGGGTTCCGCGCGAGACGGCAATACCAGAAGCGTACATTGGCGTAACAGCTTCTTGACACCGATTCGGTCTTGCGAGCCCAGAAATTTCACCTTCTGCGTCAGGTTTAACCGAGAAACTAAATCCTCAAGCTGCCCTCGAAGAGGACCATCTCCGGCCAGCCACAATTCCATCTCAGGATGAGCCTGGCCAAGCAGCTGGAACGCTTTGATCAGCACGTCCACCGCTTTTCTTGGCTGCAGCAGAGCAATACACAAAACAAAACGCCCGCTCTGCAACACATCCCACTCCTCCGTGCCAAATTCAGTGAGGTCCACCGCATTATGAATGGCAGAAGACTTGGTACGGAATCCAGGAAACCTTGCCAACGCAGCATCCAGAGTGCTCTTGGATGGAGCGACAAGCCAATCAGCGGAAGTGATCAGGATCTCAAGTGCCTTTGGATACCGCCTTTCCGGCGCTCCCCTCGGGAAAAGATCACCACCATGTACCGAGATCACAAGCTTGAACCGGCAAAAATGGCGAAGCAACGAGAAGTAGACCCCGGACCCAATAGGGTAGTGAATATTTACGATATCGATATCATGTCGAGCCAGTAACGTCCTCAGTTGATGGAGGGTATGGAAGAGATAGAATGCAAATCCCAAAACAGATTTTACTGGAGATTCAGGAACAAAGGGATTCCGAAGATTGAGTTCGTATCCCGGGAAATTCCACTTTGTAACAGTCGCTTTCAACGAAGACGCTTCCCCGGGATGAAGAAACCAGATATGGTGCCCGGCCTTCTGCAGCTGACGAGCCACATTCCCCACGACCGAGGCCACGCCGCCAACCTCTTGATCCCATGGCACGACCAGCAGCACATTCATCGGCACTCTCCGCGCGGATTTATCGGAGACCGTTTTACCTCTGCAATCGTTGACTCCCACCGTTGGATCATCACATCCAAACCGAACTCCTTGCGAGCAACCTCCTGCCCGCGTAAGGCAACGTCATCCAATACTGCAGGGTTGCTAATAAACTCCGTGAGACGGCGCGCGAGCGTGCCAGAGTCTGCTTTGGGAATGAGTGGCAAATCGGCAAGCTTGGCGACCTCGATTGCACCGCCACTCCCCGTGGTCAGAACCGCACAACCGGCCAACATCGCCTCAACCATCACAAGGGGAAGACCTTCTTCTCTGGTACTCACAAAAACCAGAATGTCATGACATTTGTACACTTCTGGCATGCGATCGTGCGGAACCTTTCCAAGAAACGTGACAGCCTCGGTCAAGCCCAATTCCTGAACACGCCTTCGGATGCCGTCAAGATACTCACCGGGATTATCCCCGGCAATTGAGAGCGTCAGGCGGGAACGGAGCTGCGGAGGTACTTGCCCAAATGCTTCCACAGCCGTATGCAACCCACGGTCTAGAGTAATTTGCCCCGCATAGAGAAGTCGTATCGGGCCTTCCATGCCATGGCGACGCACGGGGGCTAGAAAATGGTCAATCGGCACACCGCCAAAAATGACTTCAGAAGAGAGGAACGTGAGACCAGCATCACGATACAGCGTCCGAAGGAATTCGCTGACAAACACCATGTGACGAGGTTGGTTCGGGAACTGCCTTGTCGGAATCCCTTCGGAGGCAATCTGTCGTTCCCACCTACGTCCGAACCATCTCAACAACGGCTGTATCGGCTTCGCCCCCCAACTCCCATCCCATAGGCCCTCCCAAAACGGCGCCACCTTTTCACCTGCCACTCCATACTCGTTGATCATCCACGGATGTTCGATCCAATGAATATCCGGGATATGCTTTTCTGCTGGCATCGGCAGCAAGTTCATTGAGAGCCCGTTCATACTCCACCAGTTCACAATGTCCGGCTTGAATCCAGACAAAATTTTGGCAAACCGACGAGCATCCGCAAGTTGCCGTCTCGCATGCACAAGCGTCCAAGGCCGACTGGGAGGCTGTGGTCCATACGCATAGATATCGAGCCACCGATCCACCCGCACTCCCTCAATCTCTTCGGTAGCCCGATGAAATCCCCCCGAGAAATCCATCGGCAAACCATAAACACTCGTGAGCACACGAACCTCATGACCACGCTGCTGCATGGTTTCAGCGACCTGCTTGCACCGGACCTCGTACCCACCTCGATAGTGGGGCGGGTAGAAATTACTGACCATCAGAATTTTCATATCGTCCTCAATCCCGTCATACGGAAGTCTCGCCTGCCCCAACCGCGTTGGCTCCTAACTGAGACGTGAGCCGACCATCGTGCAACAACTCCGCAGCTAATTGACTTAACCGTTGATTGAAGATCTCCGGGCAGAACGCCGCACTCCGCTCACGGGCTGCTCGCCCCATGCTTTGGCACAGTGATTCACTGCTGGCCACGCGGTTTGTATACTGAAGCAACGATTCGGCATCCCGGCAAAGAAACCCGCTCTTCTCATGCTCAACAATCTCCGGCTGCCCTCCACTCATCGGTACCAGAGGGACACAACCTGCCCCCATGGCCTCGACGGTCGCAATTCCGAAGTGCTCCATCCGTTCCGGGGGGACATTGGAATCACCGCCAAGAGCCGTCGCATGCCAATAGAGCTTGGCCCTCGCCAAATATGTCCATACCGTCTCCCGGGAGGCATTCACAACAAAGCTCACGGGGAGATCTGCGGCGAGGGATTTGAGCTTATCGAGATACGCCAGATCTTGCGGCAAGTCGGTACAGAACCCGATCAAGCACAAGCGCCAAGCCCCTCCATTCATGGACACAAACTTCCGGAACGTTTCCAATTGCAGCCCATGATTCTTCCCATCGGTCACGATGAATCGTCCGAGCGACACGATGATGTTTTCTTTCGGCAACGAGACCGTTGTCACCGCGACAGGGGGATAGAGCACCTCGGCCGACCGCTTCCACCGCCGCTGAACCCACGACGAAGTAAACTGAGAATTGCCGATCACCGTGCGATAGCCTCGCATGCGCCAATGCCAGAGAGCCGAATAGCCCTGTGTCCTGGCCCAGCGACTAAGCGCGCTTCGCGCGGCCCATCCCTCCGTGCGGGAAAGTTCCTCGCTTGGATGCCATTCAAAAGGAAAGTGGCAGTAGACCATCCCATGCTTGGCAGCACAAAATGGCGGAGTTCCGTGTCCTGAATAGATGAACAAGTCGTAAGGCTCGGTGAGTCGGCGATCAAACTCCAGCCTTTCCCGCACATAGCTGGGGGTGAGCCCTGGCAGCGAGAAGGTCCCTAACGAATTCGACACGATCCGTTCGTTGACCCGGCTCAAATCGAGTCCGAAAGCTTTAGCTAACCCGGCCACTGTGTAGCCCTTTCCACTGTGGATCACATCGACCGCATAGTGTTGCGACAATCGAGCAGCCATAGCAGCCACCACTAGCTGGCTTCCACCGAGACGAAGTGAAACATGATCAAAAATTCCGACCCGAAGGAGGGGAATCTGACAAGAGGCTGTAGAAACTGGGTGAGCCATTATTTACTCAGAACCTAACTCAACAAGCGAGAAGTTGATCCTATCGGAGATGACTGCTTCCATTCAAAAGCGCCCCAATAGATTGGAGCCACAATGTCCTCAGAAATACAAATCCATCAAATACCCTGGCCGATTGAGCAGAAAACACATGAACATTGGGTTCAGTACCGTCACATATGACGTCAGCAAGACAAGAAGCAGAGAAGGCTCATATGGATAGTGCAAGCCAAGTAACAACCCATCAATATCCAAACTCTTGTGAGCCCTCTGATGATCTTCCCCGATCGAGAGGCCCTTACTTCGACCATTTCCACATCCGCTCAATGACACACTACACCGAATACCCTCTATCACCCCTGGAATGCCTTAAAGGCTCTTTGCCCAACTCAAATCTGTCGAGCCACTCCTGACGAAGAGGGCCGGACGGCCTCCATGATACGCTCGACGGCCATATCCCAGGAAAACCATGCGCAGGCCAACCGCTGAGCCCCTTCCTTCAACTTCAGACGAATATCAGGGCTCCTCATGACATAGCTAATTGCCTCTGCCAGCGCCTCCGGATCTTTCGGAGGGCAGAGGAATACATTTTCGCCATGCCGGAAGGGTGACTCCAAAGAAGCCCCTCGGGTTGTGATCACCGGAATTCCATGACCCAAGGCGGCCGCCAGAGAACTTCGGCTGAGCGTCACACCCTGATCAAATGGCAGAACACAGGCATCCGCAGCATACAGATACATGGAGGCCGCATCGCTGTTGGAATCATATCCACTTAGCCAGCTCACGGCATTAGCGATTCCCAGGTGATCAGGAAGGGCCAGTATCTCCTTCTCATACTTTGAAATACTCTGCGCTCGATCATCTGTGCCCTGAGTCGTAGCCCCCCGACCACCACCGATCATAGCCAGCTTGATATGTGGCGTTGCCTTTCTCGCAATCTGCACGGCTTTAAACAGGGTCTCAATCCCCTTGTTCTTGTCTGCATAACCGAAGAACACCAGGAGCAAATCCTCCGGCTTCAGCCCCAGCGCTGCCCGACCCCTTTCCCTGGCCGCTATCGGGCCATCAGCGCAGAAGGGCAATAGCGGTGGCGGCGGGATGACGACGCTCTTCTCCAACAGCCCCGGCAATAGAGACGCGTGTGTCGCCTGATGATGTTCGCTCAGACATATGACATGGGTGCTGTCGCGCAACAGCGTGCCAAACGAATAATCCACGCCTGAGGCGCCCACCAGATATTGAGCGACCTTCCGCACAGCGCGTGTGCTCGGCGACCGCCAGTTTTCTCCGACTTCAATTTCCATTTGCGTCACAAACGGCACCCCCGGCAATACGCGCCGAACGATCGAAGGAGCAAAGGTGATCATCGGGTGTGCATTGTAAATCCAGCCGCTATACATCAACATCACTGCATCAGGCTTGAGCTTGCGCATGATCCGCACGAATCGTGGCAAATCGCTCCACGACCAATTCTTCATCGTCGGATGGACCGTGAATGGCACTGGAAGTGAGCCGGCATTCACCTGCCCCGTCAACAGATGCACCTCCACCCCGCGTGCCGCAAGCCGAGTGCATTGATGATACGCATGCTCGGACTCACCTGCCCGCATCGGAGGAAACGCCGCTGAAATGAAAAGCAGCTTCATGTCTCGTGCTCCAGACCCGACCGATTTACCGGTCTTGTACTACCCGGAAACATTATCCGTACTCCACTTAACAGGCGATAGAAGCGACCGATACAATTCAACATATCGGCTTGTTTGAAGCGGGAGGGTATAGTCCTGCACAGCAACCTCCCGACTGCGAGCTCCCATCCCCTGCCGCTTGTCAGGACGAACAAGTAGATCCTTGATCGCGGCACGGAGCGCCTCCACATCGTACCGCGGCGACAGCAATCCCGTGGTACCCTCTCGCACCATATCCGGAATTCCTCCGGTTGCAAAGGCCGCAACAGGAATACCGCAGGCCATCGCCTCAAGAATGGTATTCGGTGAGTTATCGTACAAGGCAGGAACGACGAACACATCGGCAGCATTGTATGCAAGCACAAGGACCCGATCGTCAGTCACATATCCTAAATGTACGTGCGGAATCGGGATGCCGAGCTCGGGTTTCCCGATTCCCACCGACACGACACAGAGGTTCTTCACGTCAGAGAGTCCGGCCAGGGCTTGAGCCAACATTGAAAACCCTTTGTACGGCATTTCGGCCATGACTGCGATGAAAAGCAGAATCGTCGCATCCTGCGGGAGGCCAAGTATCTCTCGGGCAAACCGACGATCCCGCGGTGCAAACATTTCCGTATCGACACCGTTGGGGATGATCGTAACGGGAAACTTCCGCAAGAACGGGTGATCGGCCAGATTCCCCTTCATCCACCGATTGAGCGCCACTAGATGCAATCGATGGGCATCGACCGCTTCAAACGTTTTCCGCTTGCGCCCCCACACTTGGGAGGACAGATCATCCGCCTGAGTAGATCCGAGCTGGGGACACGCCCCACACCCGCTGAGAAACCGACCGCACCCCTCATCGACATGACACCCGCCCGTAATGGGGTTCATATCAGCGATTCGCCATACCACCGGCGTCCGTTCCGGCACCGTCGAGAAAAACCCCTCGTAGTCCACATACCGTGCAACCCAATGCAGGTTCAGCACATCGCAAGACGGCAGATGCTTGGCCACGTCACTGCCGAATTCACTACGATCATCGCTGAAAATTTCGATTCCCGCAGGCCGGGATGCAGCATAGCGCACAAAATCGCGCCTCACCTGCTCACGGCGGATTCTCCGTCTGATGCGGCTCCCCCAATCCATCGAAGCATCAAAGGCCGTTACATACGGATCCTTGCTCCGCCTGTTCACCACGAACATGGATGAATCGTGCCCCATCGTTCGGAGACCGGTATGAAGACGGTGGGCCGCGCGAGCGGCACCGCCACTGATGTCCTCCGTACTCACATGGACGATCTTCATGCCAACCCCAGACGCTTGCCCCATTCAACGACCCTGGTCAACACAAGTCTTTCCAGGTGAACGTGGGTTTCCTCGTGCAGGCCTCTTCGATATAGACCAGGTGCCAGAGCTGAAACATCAGTGCAGCCCAAACCTGCAGAGTAAAATCAGCCCGCCCTTCCAGATGCGTCACGACATATCGCTGGTAAAACTCCCGTTTGAACAGGCCCTGTTTGGCCAACCGATCCGGCGACAGCAGTCGTTCGGCTAAGGGTCGAAGCGGCCCTCGTAACCACGGTCCGATCGGAATGGAAAATCCACGCTTTCTGGCCGTCAACAGATCGGGGGGAAGCAAGTCGCTGACGGCCCGCTTGAGCAGATATTTAGGATCGCGCGGCTTTGTCCGCACCGAGGGGGGGATTCGAAACACAAACTCCACCAGGTGATGATCTAGAAACGGGGTCCTGGCTTCAAGACTATGTGCCATAGAAAACCGATCCGTCATGAACAGAAACTCTTCAGCCAATTGCGTCTGAAAATCCACCACGGCCAGACCGGTCCGGAGATCCGTGGTTTTAGAATTGTCGAATATCGCCTGCAGATACTCAGTTGTTTCTTGGCACTTGTGCCCCCTACCATCCTGGAGCACAAACTGGTGCTTTTCCCCACTAGAGCAAAAATCCTGGTTGGCCTGGTAGTACGAGCCGAAGGGGGTACGCAGTAGCTCGGGCAACTTTGACAGCAACCGGCCTCTTCCAGCCATGGGAATCGAGGCAGGGAGACTGTTGCTGATGGAAGCCAGCGGCTGGGCGCATGCCGCCAATGCCGAGGCCCCTGTCCGGAAATGCTGACGAAGAGTCACTGCCGCATAGACAACCGGATCCTCTTCGTAGCGGAGGAATTTTTGATAATTTCCAAATAACTCATCGCCACCCATCCCGTTGAGCCCGACCTTCACATCCTTACTCATCTCCCGATATACATACCAAGCAGGGAGGCCGCCTCCATACGGTTCGTCCAGATGCCACACCATCTCGACCAGATCGTTGAGGAGATCCTCGGGATTGAGGATAAGCTCGTGGTGACGCGTACCCCATCGCTCAGCGACCTGACGCGCCAGATGCAACTCGTTCCAGGCCTGCTCTTCCTCGCCCGCAAATCCGAGGGAATACGTTCGCACCTGAGGAAATCCCTGCTCAGCCAACAGCCCGATAATGGCCGAAGAATCAATACCTCCGGACAACGAACAGGCAATCGGGACGTCGCTCAGTGTCCAACGACTCACAGCCGACCGGAGCTCTGAGCGCAACCGCTCCGTCCACTCCTGAAGGTCATAGTCTTCAAACTGTGTGCCATCAATCCGCCAGTACCGGCTGAGCGTAAACCGATGCTGCGTCAGATCGTAAACAAACGAATGTCCTGGAGGAACCCGCAGCACATTGTCGACAATGGTTTCCGGACCCGGCACATACAACAAGGTTGTATAGTGGCTGAGAGCCTGCTGGTTCACGCGCCGCGAGGAAATCGGGGGAGCTGCAAGCAGACTCTTCAACTCCGACGCGAACGCGAAGGAGGTCTTCTCCCGTGTGTAATACAATGGCTTGATCCCCATGCGATCGCGGGCGCCGAACAGCCGGTTGCGACGCTGGTCGTGAATGACGAACGCGAACATGCCGTTCAAGTCGTCGACCATACGGTCGCCTTTCTCGTCGTATAGGTGAAGCAGCACCTCCGTATCAGAATGGGCTGTGACAAACGTATGGCCGCGGGACTCGAGCTCCGCTCTTAACTGGGGCGCATTGTAGATCTCACCGTTGAAGACGATCCAGACAGACCGGTCCTGGCTGCTCATGGGCTGATGGCCGCCCTCGAGATCGAGGATGCTAAGCCGGCGCATGGCAAGAGAGACGTTTTCGTCCGGACTGGTATAAATCCCCTGGTCATCGGGGCCCCGATGAACGATCATATCGTTCATGTTCTGAACCCAAGCCACCGTATGAGGCCCTGCAACACCAACGATCCCGCACATATTCTATTCGCCTCCCTGAGGACCTTGTCAGCCCTCTCATCCCCGTTCATTCCTGATTCCTGCCGCCGACCCCGAGCCCGTTTGCAGGCACACTACCGTGCGGCAATTCGACGGAACCCTGGCAGGCGATTATGGCGCGTTGCGGTTCCGTGAGCAGAAGCGATGGGCCCAGGGGAACAACTTCTTCCCCGCATCAAACACGGCGGCTTTGAATGCGTCCACCAAAGTCCCGCCCACGGCTGCGTAATAGTCTGGAATGTAGGGCATCGTAAACGCGGCGCGTACCCATCCGATAACCGAAAGCCTCGCCCTATACATTCCATTCCATCGCTCAAAGCAGGTTTTCCAGATCATTTTGACCAGGAGGTCGTTGACTTCCTGCCACCGAGTCGGATACGCGATGGCATAACGCTGAATCGTTGGATCGACGCGAAGAAATGAAAGAAACCCTCTCGCCGCCTTCGTGAGCGCGCGGTAGTCGCAGGAAAATCCTAGGCTCCCTTCATCCGTACGCTTCCGGAAAACACATTTCGCTGTGAGGGCGACCTGATTCCCAAGGCACAACTTGGCCAACAAAGCGTCATCGATTCCGTTTCCAGTCGGAAACGACGGATAGCCCCCGCAAGCCACGACGGCCTCTCTCCGCGTCAGAATTGTGGTAAAAGTTTCGTACCGATAAATGCCGCGACACCACGCTCGCACAAACTCCTCCCCCGACATCAGCTCCGGAACGATATCTGCAGAGCCTCGCATTGTGCGTCCAGACAAATCCATGGTTTCTTCCTTCGGAATGGCCACAGCCGCGGCAGGATACCGTTCGAGAAGACTAACTAATTCGGACACCAGGCTAGGACTGATCTCGTCATCGTCGTTCAGAAGAAGAAAATACTTCCCCGAGGCATCCTTCGCAATCTGATTGTAGTGTTCGCTCTGCCCCACCGTGACACAATTCTTTCTGACACGGAACAGCTTGGCGTAATGTCGTGTGGCGATGTCCTCAACCTGCGTACCATTGAGGCCGTTGTCGGAAATGAGACACTCAATGTGTGGATAGTCCTGCGCCTCAACAGACGCCAGAGAGAGCGGCAAAAAATTGAGCCGCTTATATACCGGAATACCGACTGTCACCAGCGGCATCATGACACGACTCCCATCACGATATATCGACTTCCCACCCATAAACCATCCGTTACTCTGCTCAGCCGGCAAAACCGCATGAACTGCCACCATTCCCTGTCACCGGTTCGCCTCCTCTCATGCAGACTACCGACGCACCCCCTCTGCCACACAAAGCTTTTCCCTCATCGGAGCTGCTGTGCCTGGAGAAACGCCTTGAGCTCCCCAATATTCTTCATGTCTGCGAGCTCATTGCCCTTAAATCGCACCCCGAAGGCTTGCTCAAGGCTGAACATCAGATTGATGTGCGCCAGGGAGTCCCACTTCGAAATATCACGAGCGGTAGTCTCATCGGTAAGAACCAACCGCTCATCATCAAAGACTTCTCGAAACAATGCTTCTAACCGCTCATGCAGCTCCATTCGTCGCCTCCCACCCATCGACAGTCTTGATGAACTTGTTGACGATAGGGCCGTTAACCCGCATGTCATATGTCCACCTAACGCGTCCGTCACTCTTGCTTGCCAAGTCAAACCCCAGCTTCGCGTAGGCATCTTCGGCCATGGCATTCTTCTCGGTCTGAACATACGTTCCCCTAAGCGACGTGCACCCTGCCTCCATAGCCCGCCGGCAGAGATGTTCCATCAGTGTCGCCTCGACAGTCCGTCCGATCACCCGACAGCTCATCAGCCAGGTATCGATATCAAGCACCTCTCCCTCTTGTAGGGCAATGATCAAGGCCACCAATCCATGATCGACGAACCGATCACGCAGTCGCAGGTACAAATGAACACACTTCGGATCACGGATGAAGCTCTCCAACTGCGGCATCCCATGGCGCTTCGTGGTGAGATTGAACTGATTTGTCTTACCAATCAGCTGCGCGATCCGAGGAAGATGAAACGCATCGAACGGAGCCACAATCGCTTGCATGTGCAGGCTCTGATAGAACTCCTCAATTGATCCGGTCGTCGATTCGAGTTCCCGAATTTGCGCCCGTGCCTGGTATTGTTCAGCTCGCGCAATATCTTCCTGCGTATACGAACTAGTTTCAAACGAGAGACACTGCGACAATGCCCTGACATAGTAGGAAGGATCTTCGGAAAGCGGGATCACTTCGACTTCAGGAGCGAACTGCCTCATGGCTGCACGTTCAACCGGGTTATCATCCACGAATACCAGCGCATCCACACCTATACCAAGCTCCCGGGCAATCATGCGGATATTCTGGGGCTTTGGTTCCCAGTTGGCAACAAACACCGCAAAATCATCACGTTTCAAACGCATCTCGGGATGTTTTTCGAATGGCTGCATCGCGTCGGCATGATTGTTTTTCGAACAGACCGCTAGAATTACACCCTTGTTCTTCAACTTGAGAATGTACTCCTGAAATGCGACGAACGCCTCACCATCGACACCGTTCCCCAATTTGATGCCGGCAAGGCCATCCTCCGCAATCACTCCGCCCCAGAGGGTATTATCCAGATCAAGGACGAGGCACTTCCGGCTCAACCCCAGATCGGCTCCAATGACTGCAGCCGTATGGCGAGCAAGCAGCGGGACCACTTGAAGCGCGACGGCTTGTTTGGCCAGATGCCAGTAGCGGGGATCGAACCATCGTGACTTTCCCACAAATGAAGAGAGGCGCTCGCAGTCGACGATTGACACCGTGTTGCCCGCTTCTTCGCCCAGCCGTATGTTCACAGCCTGCGCCATCATGTAGCGAGACCCCGGAAGACGTACCGCAAGATGACCCGTCGGCACTTCACAAGGGAGCGCAAAATTGTGCTGCACGACCCGCGCTCTAGAACGTTCCCTCACAACTCGCCAGAGCGAGGTCCAACGCGCGACCTCCGCGCGAACCAACGCCTGCGGTGCGGCACTAAATTCCGGAAGCCGAAGATCTCCCTCATGTACCGCCAGCACGATGAAATCAGGATCGAACGCATAGAGTCGACTGTTCGGATCGATAATATCCTGTTCATACTGGCCATACTGACTCTCGAGAACCTCTAGATGTATCCCACGCCGGCCTGCGGCCAGCGTCAACATCTGCCCCAATTGAGCCGTCGTATAACTTCCCAGAATTGCGACCTTGGCAGAACGGAGCTTCTGGCCGGGGGTCTTCGCATATCGGTGAACCAGCCTGGCAGCCGCCTGCCATGACGTGAAATCATCCTCAGCATCCACCACCATTAAAGCCCAGCGGCAGGCTTCAGAGATATTCCCCAGTTCTTCATAACTCCGTGCGAGCTTCAAACATAGCGCCGCCTGCGGAGGTTCTGACAGCGCATCCAAATAAAGCGCTATCGCCTCCTCGACCTTGCCCGACTTCCGCAACTCATCAGCGCGGACAATACATGCCGTTCCGTCGCCCATCCGGGCATGTGGATATTCAGCCATCATCCTCCTCGCGTAACCGCGTCCTTCTCACTGGTGAATGTTCGCAGAGGCTTTCCCCGCCACTACGGCCGTTTCATCTGAATCATCCTAGGCGCTTCCACAAACACCGTCGCACCGGCAGGAACATTCGTCATAATGACGGTATTGGGACCGATTTTGGCGCCCTCGCCGATCGTGACCTTGCCTAGGATAACCGCACCGGCACCGACGTCGACGCGATGCCCCAGCTTGGGGCCGTCTTTGAAACGCTCCCAGGTCACCGCGCCGATTGTCACATTCTGGCGGATGATACAGTCGTCCCCGATCTCGGTCATGGGATGGATGACGATCCCGCTCTGATGCGCAATTCGAAACCGCCTGCCGATGACAGTCGTGTGAGGGATTTCAATTCCATAATGATTCCGGATATATCGCCACACGATCCTGTACAAGAACAACAAGCTCGACCGGAACACGCCTTCGCTACGCTCCCAGGCCCAGAACCCAACCCGATGAACCGTCAGCGCGCGGAAACCCGGTTCGGTCCAGTCCCGGTTATTCGCGATCCAGTCCTCTTGGATCTGAAGGAGAAGACGCTTAATCAATTCATATTGTTTCATCCGGATTTTACCTCACACACGCTCACCCCCTTACTGGAGTGACGCAACCTCGAACGCATCAGTTGAATCGGGACATCGTAACCACCGTACGGGGTCGAAGAAACGCACTCCCGACGGCCGGAGCCCCCATGGCTTATTGGACCGGAAATGTCCTCGGCAACCTTGAAGATTCTCCGATCCGCCCTTGCTCCCGATGCAGGTCAAGAATAGTCTCAATCGCATTGCGGTAGACATGGGTCCACCGATCTCGTGTATGGTGGGCCCGCGCCGACTCCCAGGCACGTCGGGCCATCCCTTGCAGTTCACTTCCAGAAAGACCGGCAACCCTTCGTACCGCACTCTTAATGTCGTCTACCGAAGAACGTGATAACTCGACGCCGAAATCATCAACGTCGACCCCGCTTTCATAGCTGACGATCGGAATCAACCCTGCATGCATGCCACCGATCACCGATCCGCTCCTCGATTCTGAACAGGAGGCGGAAAGAATCCCGGCACAGCGGTCAGCCAACTCCACAAACCGAGCGCTATCGACCTTGATCCAGCCGACCGTATGGATGTTAGCTGTCTCGTACAGCTCCTTGTGATACACACGCTCGAAATCCTTTTCGCCCTTCACAGGCCCGCAAATAGTCAGATGGCATTCCGGCATATCCGCAAACGCTTCCAAGATCAGGTCGAGCCCCTTGTGTACAAGCCCCCCGCTGTTGAGCCACAGAAAGTGGTTGCGGCAGCCTTCCCAATCTTTCCCGCCTGGCCATGGATATAGCACAGGAGCCGCTACAGGGACCGGAAATATCCGCTTTTTTGCATAGGCGAAGGTATCAATACTAAATTGATTGCCATTCATCGTTGCATAGTCGGCATGCTCGATTCCAAGATGCGGCATCATGAACCTCCAGGGCTTCAGGGTCACGCCCCGGCGTTGCTGGAGCTCCAGCAGGCGACGAGCCTCCGCCGCATTGTGGAACAGGGGATGGGCTGTATCGATATGCAATACCTTAATACAATCCGGATTCATCACTGTGGCCAGTCGTTCGAAGTTCCACCGCGTATCGACAAACAGTGCATACGGTTTCCGAGGCCAAAAGTTCGAGTTATTGAAATTGATCACGTCGACACCGTACCCGAGGTCCAAGAATGTCTTGGCCATCTGAAGCGCCACCCAATAGTTGTGGTGCTCCATCGGAATCGGCTGTCCCGGGTCCAACAAGAACGCTCGAACGACATGCGACAGCAAAACTGTGCCCTTGGAAGGGCCGTCCGGTTCGAGCGATACAACCACGCGGTCGACCATCTCCTGTCCCAAATCCTGTCGGCTCCGCGCCAGGGCGCTCTTCATGACGCTTGCAAGGACATAGGGCTTGGATGATTTCAGTGCCTGGATCCAGCTCGCTCTCGCATGAACGGGTCTCATGCTCCAACCTCCTGGGGCGCCCCGGCAATTCGGCGAAACCCGTCGACACAGGCGATCCACTGCTGATCTCCAATACAGTGCGCATCAATATGATGCATCCCCAACCGATTCCAACCTACCCCGCTGCCGGCAAGGAGAGCGCCCTGGCAGCATGCGGATTCGGCATAACCCGTGGGAGTGAGCTCCGAAATGGCAAACGCCCGCACCGCCGTGCCGTATTCGGGATAACAATCCTGAGCGAAGCGCATCAGGCAACCGTCAACCGGCACGATTCGTCCGGCAGGCCGCGCGATATGCGAATCGCCTGCGATGAGCGGACTGCGCGGATGCTCCTGCCAGGGACCCAACAGATCGTCGGCCCAGTAGAGACGGAGCGTGTCGCATTGCCCGCCGCTGGCAGTTTCCGCGAAAAGCCACCACTTCCCATTGTGATGAACGATTGAGGGATCGGCAAAATATCCACGTAAGAGAATCCCGACCAGCGACCACCGGAGAGGAAACTCAAAGGCTTTATACAGTCGAAGCGTTCCTGCCCCGGTGCTCTCCGGGATCATGTAGAATTCGTGGTTCCATTCGAACAGATAGGGATAAGACAGGTGAAAAGATTCGGCCAGCACAATCTGACGATAGGTCCAGGTTTTCGCATCCTCACTCGTCGCCCATCCGATCTCGCCCTTGGTGGAATCCAGGTTGAGAACTTCGAATAGCATATGCCATTGCCCGGCGGCCTTGAGCATGAAGGGATCAGCCAAATACGCCGCACGGCAATCCATGACATCCTGAGCCTCCAACACGGGGTTGGCAAACCCTGCCGGCCCAAGCTGCAATGGGGACGGCCCGGCGAGCATGCCGATCGACCACTTATGCTCCCCAGCGATCCGGGCATAGCTATCCCGCTGCCTGAAATTCTGAAGCCCATGGGCCATTCGTGTGAATACCCGAGTCAGCATCACATCTTTCTCCTGACAATATTACGTCGGCATCGCCACAGGGTTTACCCGACCAGACAACGTTTTCGATGCGCGACCGCGCCCCGCCTTCCCCATCACCTCATCGGCTTCCGGTCGCCATTCCTGTGAATCGTGGATCCTGCAAGGCTTGCTGCAATCCCAAGGGCGTCCCGATATCCACATACGCCTGATCGGCAAAACAGACGGAGTGAAATCGCAACCCATGCCTGAGTGCGGCTTGAAACACGTGTCCGACCGACAACTCGGGCGCATCCGCAACGGCATCCGGCCCAGCCGTCTGGTCAGAGCGTCCCGACAGAGCTAGATACTCGTGGAGAAATTCCGTAAATGACGGCCTCCATACCGCCAGGATCCAGCCATATTCGAGTGACGTCACCGCAGGCTTGATGTGGATCGACCGGACCGCTCCATCAACATCGCACTCCACCATATCCATCGTCTCTGGACGATCGACTCGAAACAGGCCCAAGACCACATCTGTCCCAGTGGCAGCCTGGCATTCCAAAAGACGGCTAAACGCCTCCTCACCTTCGAAGAGAATATCGGGGAACCCGAACGCGACAATCGCCTCCCCGACAAACGGAAAGGCTTGATCGAGTGTGTACGGGGTCCCGAATGGTCGCCCCATCATCAAATAGCCGAGATGCATCCCCACCGACGTTCCGTCGCCAAAGTATCGGGGAATGTCCCACTTCCCGTCACGCAGAATGACGTAGGCTGTCCGAATCCCCGCCCGGCACATCTTTTCAAGCAAATACTGGGAGACCGCTTTCGGCCGTACCCCGTTCCCGGACTCTGCCGGCTGATACCCGATCGGATAGACCTCTTTACTGCAGGGCAAGGGCGCAATCCTGGCCCCTTGGCCAGCCGCGGGGATGACGCCTACGATGACGCGGGTATGTTGAGTTGAATCGCGCATGAATCAGTTAAATCCCTCGGATGCGGGACACAACCTGATTGACGGCCGCAATACCGTTACTGAGTGCGGAGAGGGAGAGGAGTCCCTCGCACCACTCGAAGCACCTGCTCGCCAACCAGCCGATGGCCGGCGGTGTTGTAATGATTGGACTGCCGGAATGGGAATAGCCCGACGGGATCCGGATGCTGGGAAAAAGCCGGATGGAGATCGATGAACGGCAGCTTCAAATCATTGATCAATCGGAGGACAGACTCGCGATTCTTGTTGGCAAACTCGGGCTTGGCGTAACGCTCCCACTGCGGCAAATACACGAAATACAGTTGCCCGCCCCATCCATGCACCATAGAGTCCGCCTCGGTTAAAATGTCTCGAAAGAGCTTCATGCTCTCCGGACTCACCTCGTGAGACCAATAGGTCAACCGGACACGCTCCGCATCCTCGCGGGTCTGCCCAGCGTACCAAGCCGCCACGGCTTTCTGAAGATGATGTAGCTTGAGCATATCTTCCCATCCCGCCCGTTCGCCGCGCGTTTGCCGAGCCACGCTGACATACTCCCGCAGAATTCGGTCGAGCTCTGGCTGCCGATCGAACAACCCCTGAGAGAAAGGACGGTTGACGTATTGCATCAACAAAGGACTCAGCTGCTCATGCTCCATATCCTGCAAATCATTGCCTTCGTAGTAGAACCACAGGACCACCTTGGGTCGGCGTTGCGGCCCATACTCCTTCAAGGAGGCCAACATGGTGATGGGACCGTTTGAGTCCATTCCGAGCGTGACGGTCCCAGAAAGCTGCTCACGGATTACGCCCACATAATTCTCGCTCGATGGAACACAGGCACCATGGGTGAAGGAATCTCCTATCGCCAGGATGTCAAATTGCGGCAGGTTCCAGATGCCCGGCGGGTTGTGAAACCCATGTTCGTCGCTCTGATACGTGACATACTCCCCACTCTCATTGCAGAAAACCGTGTGCACATTGGAAATGCCTCCAAGTGGCAGAGTTTCGATTCCCTTGACGGACAACGCTTGTAAATGCTTCGTATCGAGCGAAACAGGTCTCAGCGTGGCGTGTGGGAACACGGCTGGATAGGCGGCAATGCCCTGTCGTTCGAAATCCTGAATAACCTGCATTTTATTCCGACGATCAAACGTCGGCTTCTCTTTCGCATTCGCCGCCAGCCTCTCTTGCGTCGATTCTAGCGTATCATCGCTGGGAAACGTGAGCCACTGGGTTGCGGCAAAGTCTGCGCGGGCCGACGCCACTAGCGAGAGCGCGATCTCCCCAACGTAGAGAGCCACGACGGTCGAGACGACAACGAGCACAAGATTGAGCTTTACGATAGGAGGCAGCCAGCGCGCGGCAAACAACCCCAATGCAACCCCCGCCAGAACGACATACCTTGTCGCCATCCCATGAGTGGCGACAAGGTAAACTAGCAACAGCAGCATGCCGGTTCCAAGGCATGCAAGGGTCCAGTCGGCCAAACACGTCAGCTGTTTCATCTAGATATCCTTTCCGTCGCGCATGAGATCATCTCATTGGTTTCAAATTCTCAAGTAAACTGGGGACAGCCGTCCATCCGTCGACACAGGCCAACCACTGCCCGTCCTCCTGGAGATGCGCATCAATGTGATGCATGCCACATTTGTTCCACCCGCTTCCGCTCGGCCCGAGGACCGGGCCGTCTGACGTTGCCTCCGACTGGTAGGCCGTGGGACTCAACTCTGTAATTTCGAAGGCCCGCACATCCACACCATACGTCGGATAGCAGTTCTGCGAAAACCGGATCAACCTAGCTCCCACCTGTATCACCCGTCCGGCCGGTCGGGCTCTCTGCGCATTCAATTCAATGATCGGATTTCTCGGATGCGCCTCCCAGGGTCCCAACAGCTCTTCCGCCATATAAAGCCGCAGTGTGTCAAAGCGTCCCTGACTGGATTCCGTCCACATCCACCACCGGCCCTCGTGACGGATGATCGAACTATCGGAATAGGCATGGCCTTTGAGCAATACTCCCGCCTGCTCCCACTGGTCCGGAAATCGGCGAGCTCGATACAGCCGCACCTCTCCTGTCAGATGCGACTCCGGAATCATGTAATACTCCCCCGCCCATTCAAACACGTAGGGATAAGACAGATGGAACGGCTCGGCCAGTACAACGCGCTGATAGGTCCACGTCAGTCCGTCCAAGCTGGTCGCATAACCAATTTCTCCGTGGCTAGCCCGGTTGTACAATTCAAAAAACATGTACCACATGCCGCCGGCATTGATCATAAACGGATCAGCCACCATCAAGGCGCACACATCCGTCACATCGTCACGCGTGAGCACCGGCTGGGTGAGCCCTGGTACCGGCGCGAGTGCAAGTGGAGAAGTCCCCGTATAGATCCCGATCGACCAGAGATGCTCGAAGTGTTCGGCCTCGAACAAAAGATGGTTGCCGGAGCGAGTGAGTCGTGAGACCAAGTCCTTGAACGAAGTCTTGAGGCGTCTCATCCTCTTCCTCCGCTTCCGTTTGGTGCATTCAGCGTGCTCCGGTACCATTCGACCGTCTGGTGCAAGCCACGCTCAAGGGGCGTCGACGCGCACCATCCCAATTGCGATTCCGATCGAATCACATCAGCCACACACACCGGCTCCATAGGCCGGTCCGGCAGTGCGCCGAACATCGGCTGCGCCGAAGGGCGCATGATGGTAACCAACTGCTCGACCAATGCCCGCACCGACACCAACGACCCGGATCCCAGATCAAGTGTCTGGCCTTCGATCCCCGGACGCTCCGCGGCCGCCAAAAATCCGTCGATCACGTCGTCGACAAAAATCCAGTCTGCTTGCCACTGCCCACTGGATAATTGAGGTGCCTTCCCTTCCAGCAGAGACAGAATGATGGAAGGAATGAGCTTGCGGGTATCCTGGGCCGGCCCATAGGTCATGAATGGCTTTAGAATCACCACCGGCGTCTGATAGAGCGCATGAAACATTCTGCCGTACCCGCTCGCCGCCCATTTCGCCGCAGCATAAGGGGAAACCGGCGTAGCCTCGCGCCCGCCCGTTCTCGGCTCGGTCAACGACCCGGTCAAGACCAGCCGGCGACACCCCGTTTCCGTGATCGCCGTCAGCAGATTGACCGTGCTTTCGAGAAGGCTATGAAATGTCGGCAGTACTAACTCTCGGGCCGGGCTGGCGCCAACAGCTCCGGCCAAATGATAGATGACTTCCGGCTTCACGGAGTCCAACAGGTCTCGAAAAGCGTTCATGTCACCCAAATCCGTTCGCCACCAGCGAATCCCGCTATCTGGCTCTGGCTTCGGCGCCCGCGAGGTGGCATGCACCTGCGCGCCCTGTTCCTTCAAACGGCGGCAGAGATGGCTTCCAAGAAACCCGCTTCCGCCGGTCACTAATACCCTCTGGTTATTCCAAAACGTCATGGTTATGTCGTTCGTTTCGCTTCGCCATTACCGCGAAGTTGGATCAAGATCTTTCGGCTTGTACAAAAGCTCCCCGGCCTCGCCCGTTCCATCGTCATAGAGAGCCACGAGTTCATCGGGAATATGGGAAAAGTCCGTTCCGCGCAGATAGTCGCGCATGGTCGTTCCAGTACATTCCTCATCCACAGTCGGGGCCCCTTTTCTTCCCTTCACATCGTCCAGATGCACCACCCTAAAATCAATACTGAACCTGGTCTTCCCCGACGTATTCGGCACACTGGAGTGCATCTGCGCTCCGGAGAAAAAGACAATCCCGCCGGCTGGAACGATGAGTCGGATCTGGGAATCCAGTTCCAAGGGCTCCGTCGGCTTCGGCAACGGCCTGGGATCCTCTTTTAAAAATTTGGCGACATGCGCCCCCCGATTCTGTTGGTTCCACAGATAATAGTTGTAGCCTTTGGAACTATTTTTAACGGGGCGATTCCAGTACTGGGGGTGAAACGCCATCGCGTTGTCCGCCTGAATGTCATAGATCGGCAACCACCAATTGATCTGACAGGGAGGCGCCGAATACCAGGTGTCGCGGTGGGGATGCCAGGCATACGCGATCCCGGTCGTCAGATAGTTGTCGCTCGTCGAACTGCGCATTTTCGGTACGTCGAAATATGTCTTGTCCAAATCGCACCCCAAGTCCTCGAACATAGCGCGGATCAAGCGCTTGGATTCCGGGTGATGGATAAATCCCGGTTTCAGCTTCAACAGAATGTCGGCGTATTGCTCAACGGACAGATGATACTGCGCCGTTTCTGGGTCCAGCGGCGCAAACGCCTCCTGAATGAGCTGCCTGGCAAAACCCACGAAGGCCAGCGTACTCTTCCTGGGCGAATACACCAACAGTTGCCCCTCAAACAACAACTGTCGTCGGTATTCGTCGTCGCACGTGAGGTCAAAATACACGGTGTTGTTCATGAGTTTCCTCCGGTTCTCCGGCCTGCCTGGGACAAGATTTCAGGTGACATTACTAACGTCATTTACTCACTACTCCCCTATACGCACCAGCACTCCAGCAACCCCCGCGAATCAATGCCATCAAGTAACGGCGCACTCCTCAACTTACGGTCATCTGAACCGATCACGCCTCATGATTTACGCCGGCAAGCGCCTTTAGGATTTCTTCCGCAACCAGTCGATTGCCCTCTTCGGTATAGTGTCCATAACGACGGAACGGGAAGAGACTGACAGGATCCCCATGCTTGATGAAGGCCGGATGGAGGTCAACGACGAAAATACCCAGTTGCTTCACTACCTCTATGATACGATCCCTATCCTTGCTCGCATACTGGACATCCGCATACCGTTCCCATTGAGGCAGATAAACAAATGTCATAGTGCCTCCCCATGCCTCTACACTTACCTTCGCTTGTTCCAGGATGCGACGAAACAGCTCGATATCATCCGCTCGAGCCTGCGTGGTTCGGACAAGGAACTCCCGCGCATCCTTCGGCTTCAACCTCTGAACGGCCTGGGATATCTGCTGCCGGGCATGTGCGAGCTTGATGAAACCTTCCACATCGTCGAGGACACCGGATAGTGAGTGCTGTCGTACGAGATACTGCCTGAGATGTCCAAGCGGTTCGCGGGAATGGCGCACAGATTCCACATACTCCATGAGGGCCTGATCGATCGCGGGCTGTCTCGAATGCAGATGCTGGGAAAACTCCGCCTCAAGGTATCGTCTAAGAATGGGGTTTCGTAGTTCTACTTCCAAATCCGCCAAATCGTTCCCCTCAAAATACTCCCATAACACTACTTTGGGCCGAACAATAGACAAGTACTCCTTGATCGCCGCAAGATCACACAGCGGTCCGTTCCCACTCCGTCCTACGTTTAGGGTCGATGGTTGCTGCTGCCGAATGAGCGAGACAAAGTTTTTGTCAGATGGCACACATTTCCCATGTGTAAATGAATCACCCACTGCCCCAATCTTCAGCTGCCCGCTTCCCCACAGTCCCTTTGGATTGTTGAATCCGTATTCATCGCTTTCATAAATAATGAACTGGCCGCTTTCATTGCAAAGGACCGTGGGCTTGCCTGCAATTCCACTCAACGGCATCACCCCTACGCCATTGATTTTAACCGCCGTGGCGGCTTTTCCTTCTTCCCACCCCTCCAACAGGGCTTCCGCCGCTATATCCGGCCATGCATCGAGACCTTGAGCTCTCAGATCCATGATCGCTTTCAGCTTGCTCCTGGTATCGAACGGAACGGTATGCGCTTGCGCAACTTTCGCCTGCTCTTTGACCACTTCTGCATTGTCTCCAAATGCCATCGGCATATTCGGAGCAATCAGATTCGAAGGGGGCATCAGCTGCAGAACGGCACAAACCGCTTCCGAAAAGTAGCCGGTTGACACCAGAGAGAGCACGGCAAGGGCCATATTAATGCGATGCCGAACCGGAAGTTTGAGTGCCGCAACCAGGCCAACGGCCAGAATCCCTATCGCCAAATAGTGAGCGGCCCAGCCATGCCGCAGGATAAGATAGGCCAAACTGGTGATCGAGAGAACGCTTCCGCCGCCAAGTACCACATTTGCAAACCGTTCCCCCGTCATAGCCTCGATCTCGCGACGAGAGCTCGTCCGATCACGAGAAACTCTGACTGGAAGGCGGCAGAAAGCTTGTTTAATGCTTGCCTCACATCGTTCTCACCAAGATGATTCGGCGGGCCAAAGGGGGTATTGTTGACATCGATAATGTGGATCCTCCCGTCATCCTCATCCCGCAACACATCCACTTCCCCATAATCCAGCCCCATTTCATGACAGAATCGAAGCACTAGGTCGACCTCCTGCGCAGAAAGGACTTCCGACACTTCACAGAGTTCCGCCAAGTTGTTTTGATTGCTGAATCGCCTCTCGATCGGCCGAATCTTTCGATAGCAAAATGGAATTGTCTTGCCGAATACCGGCACACGGATGTCTTCCACGAACTTCCCATCCCGTGAATTGTTGACGACTCGTTGATAAACACATAGTTCATCGACCTGCGCCACGGGCCCCTGGATGATCGTGCCATCATGCAGGGCATTCTCGTTCGATTTTTTCACGCATCGTCCGGTGAATTCCCGTGGATTCACGGCAAGACCGTAGCCGAAGACGGCTTGATGAACCACCTCAACCCTGCATTTTGAAATATCCAAACACCGGCTATTGAGGACCGGCTGCGTCAGGCTCACTCGATCCAGTGTGGCCTCGCGTTGCCGCACCGTGCGGTCTTCCCAATGAATGGCCAAATCGGCCTTGATCCCTCCCCTATCGACCATTCGAACTCCAAGCCGATGGCAGATTTTGAACAGCACCGAATCCGGTTCCGGCTTGTGGGGGAGAGTGAGAATCCTTTTTACTCGACATCCATTGGCAACATAGCGCTTGCAAAACTGCCACTTGCACGACAAGACACGTAAGGAAGGCCTGACGCGGCTGCGATTCAGCATCTGCATCGCCTGCAACATGGTCGCACAGGAATCGCGAACTCCGCGAAGAGGCGCCTTAACCGCTGGCGGGCTTACAGCTCTGATGGCATCCATGAAAGTTCTCACAAGCCTCCCACCCCGTTCAGACCGTTTAGGATTCTTGCGACGGCTGCGGCACCAGCAACGCCTGAGAGCTTAATGCAGAGGCAGCTCTGGCGATCACTTCGAATGGAAGCTGCGAACGTTCGGCAATATCAAGCATGGAGTATCGGCCATCCGAGAGGTTCAGCACCCAGAGCAACGCCATCTCCATAGACTTTTCTCCGGCCTGACCGCCGACCGCCCGATAGAGACCTCGCTTTCCCAACTGCGGTTCACAGTGAGGATTCTGATTGAGATAGGTCAGATTCTGCTCAAGGATGTCCACTGTGGACTGGCAATACCACAAGGACTCTGCCAGAGCCTGAGGCTTCATAAAATCCAAATTGTCCGCTGACGTATGATACTCAGGATATTGACTGTGGGGAGTCCGGCTCAAGCAACCGACGGCAAGATTGAATCCTGGAGAGCAATACTGCCGCTCATCGTACCCGTAGGGAATAAAATCGCAGACCGAATAGGGTGCCCCGCCATGTTTCAGCAGATGGGCCATGACCCGATCAATCTCGGCATCGCCCTGGCGGCTCTTCTTATACGTAATTGGGCCGGCATCGCCGACTCCCGTTAATACCAACCCGTGCTTGATGCGCGACGCCTCATGCTGATGCCGGCTCAACCAGGTAATGGACCCGATCGTCCCCGGAATAAAAAGGAAACGATAGGAGTAGCGGCGCGGTCTCATCTGAAGCCATTCAGCCAAGAACGTAGCGACCGCAATACCCGACAAATTGTCGTTACCGAGCGAAGGATGGCAGACATGCGTTGAAATGAGCACTTCGTCCTGGGACTCCCCAGGAAGAAAGCATTCTCCATACGTCAGATTTCCCTCGGTCATCGATGCGTCGATACATACGTCATATTCGGGATCTGTCAGCGAGAGCAACTGGTTATGACTCAGACAGAAGCCCCAACTCTCCTTATAGTAGGAGGTGCGATAGGGAATCCAATCCGGGCGATCCGGAAGGCTGTGCAGATGCTCCTTGAGCTCGGCGAGCGCCATCCGCTGCTTTACCGGCTGACTATAGCTGACGACGTGCAAATTCGATTTCTGAAAGTCGACTACTCGCTCTCCACGTGCATTCTTAATGTAGGCATCCCGGATGTTCCATTCCAAAGGTACCTTCCAATCAAACACCTGCGTGCCGCTCGGGACCTCATGAACAGTGAGAGAAATCCGCTTTCCGATCTGCTTCAGCGTCTCCCGCACACCGTTTCCCGTGATGCTTCGACAGATCGGAAACAGCTCTGTCGCCCATCGATGCATCTCGCTCCCGACCGGCATTGAATCTGTTCTGCTTTTGCCCCCTTGAGGATTCACGACAATTCCTTTTCAGGCATAAAATCAGGGTACTGCTGATCCCGTTCGGCAATGATGCGAGTATCCGGCGGCCATGCAATCCCGAATTGCGGATCATTCCACCGAACTCCCCCCGCACTCAAGCCTTCGTACCGGTGGGACATTTGATAAAACACTTCTGTGCTATCTTCCAATGTTTGGAAACCATGCGCCATGCCTTCTGGGATGTAGAGCATGTGTCGATTCACACTTGAAAGCACGACGCTGACATATTTCGTATAGGTAGAGGAGCTTGGGCGAAGATCGACGATCACGTCAAATATTGCTCCCGCCGTGCAACGGACCAGCTTTATCTCAGCATGCGGGGCCTTCTGGAAATGCATGCCTCGCAGTGTGCCTCTTTTATGGTTGTATGAGATATTGCACTGCACGAGTGTCGTACTGAGTCCGTGAGACGCAAATTCGTCCCGGCACCAGGTCCGCGCAAAAAACCCGCGGTCATCTTCTTTCCGTTCCGGCTCAATCACATAGGCGCCCTTCAGCGCGGTCTCACGGAAAATCACGGGTAAACCTTGACCTCTGGAATCGGCACGACAAACTTCCCGCCCCAGTCGCGGATGAACGCCATCTGCTCCATCACTTCTTCACGAAGATTCCACGGCAGGATGAGCAGATAGTCCGGACGAGTCTCGCGGACTTTCTCCGGTGAATGAATCTGAATATGAACTCCGGGGAGAAAATGTCCCTGCTTGTGCGGGCTCCGGTCCACCGTATAGTCGATGAAATCCGTTCGGACGCCACAATAATTGAGTAACGTATTCCCCTTTGCCGGAGCTCCGTAGCCTACGACACGCTTCCCTTCCTGCTTGGCGGCTATCAAAAAAGACAACAGCTTTCGTTTCGTCGCCTCGACCTGCGGTCCGAATGAAAGATAGTGATCAAGCCGGCCAAACCCGGCCTTCTCCTCCCGCGCTTTCAAGTCTTGCGCACGGGCTCCAATCGGCTTTGACGAATCTTGTGCATGGCGCGCATAGATTCGAAGCGAGCCCCCGTGGGTCGGGAGTTCTTCTACATCGAACAATGTCATCCCATGGCGGGCAAATACCTTTTCTACGGCGAGGAAGGAGAAGTAGGAGAAATGCTCATGATAGATGGTGTCGAACTGGTTCTGCTCCATCAGCTGAACCAAATGGGGAAATTCCATCGTAATCAGCCCCGTCGGCTTCAAGAGCACTTTCAATCCTTTGACAAAGTCATTCAAGTCCGGAACATGCGCGAGCACGTTGTTTCCAATTATCAGATCCGCCCCCCACCCATCTGTAACAAGACCACGGGCCGTCTTTTCTCCGAAGAAGGCCACCGTGGTGTTGACGCCCTTCTGCTTCGCCACTTCAGCCACATTGGCCGCCGGCTCCACTCCCAGAACAGGCACTCCCCGAGCCACGAAGTTTTGAAGCAGGTATCCATCATTGCTGGCAATCTCGACTACTTTCGAGTCCCGTCCTAACTGGAAACGGTCCGCAATCATATCGACATAACGCTTGGCATGAGCCAGCCAGGAATCAGAGAATGAGGAGAAATAGGCGTAGTCTGAAAAGATGTCGTGCGGCGATGAAAACTGCTCCAACTGCACCAGCAAACATGCGGAGCACACGTACACATGCAGCGGGTAAAACGGTTCCATGCGGCTGCGTTGTTCCGGCTTGATATAGGAATTGGCCAATGGAGACATGCCAAGATCCACAAAAGTGTGCGCCAACGTTGTTCCGCATGACCGACACTGTGATTGCCCCATCAGATGCCCCCTTTTTCCGCACTACTTCGATCTACTCCCGTCACAGACACCCCGTCACGCACAGCGCAACGCGCTTTTCATCATTTCACCGATTTGTCCACACAAGCGCGTCTGAGAGATGACCGCTCTCACGCAACCGCTTCAATGTCACGAGCCTCATGAATTCGCCCGTGCGAAAGTTGTGATCCTGAAACTGCATGGCCGTCAGGCCATCCCGGAGATCAACTACAGCGCCTTGAAGGTCCACGGCAGGGAGGAACCCTTGTGCCAGCTTGGTAAACTTGTCAAAATTGACTCGGTAGGAGCGCTTATCCGGCTGCGCATCCTTGTTGATCGACACCTCCACCCCCGGGACGAGTTTGGCCACTGCAGCCGCAAGATCCTTCACTTGATAATTCCACGCGTCACTCCCCACATTCACGGTCAAACACGCTCCCCCGTCTCGGTGGTCTCGCTGCACGGCCCAATCGATCGCCCGTGCCATGTCTTTGACATGAATCAGGGGACGCCACGGAGTGCCGTCACTCAAAATATTGATCCGCTTGGAGGCGAGTGCCCCAGCCACAAAATCGTTCAGCACGAGATCCAGCCGAAGACGATCACTCATCCCGCAGGCAGTCGCGAAGCGAAGACATGTAGCCGTAAATGTGTCCGATGCCAGTGCGGCGAGATCCTTTTCCGTAGATACTTTTGACTTGGCATAGGCCGTGAGCGGGTTGACCGCATCCTCTTCTCGCCGAGGACCACCCTCAGCAAAGCCATAGACGCTGCAACTCGATGCAAAGACAAACTTTTTTACGCCAGCCTGCTTTGCCTTTTTGGCAAGATCGACACTCGCTCGATAATTAATATCGAGTGTGATGTCCTCAAACAATGCACCCATAGGGTCATTGGAAATCGCACAGAGATGCACCACTGCATCCACTCCCCGAAGCACCTCAGGCGATACGGATCTGATATCGCCAAAATACTGAAGATCGGCACGGCTTTCTGGAAACCGTTCGACACCTGTAAGGCAGTGCGCAAAGTATCCTGCGTCATACCCGACGACCTCAGCACCTGGATACGATTCCTTCAGGCGACGCAGCACCAGAGGCCCCACATACCCCATGTTCCCCGTGATAAGGATCTTCATGATTTTCCCCTCAGTTCAAGGCTTCGCGGATTCGTTTTCATACGTTCCCAACAGATTGATCAAGGCAATGCCGAACCCCCTAGTCAAACCCGCTTCATTACCGGCCTCCTTGCGCCTGCGAAGATGCCGAAAACACCCCCACGCCCACTACCATATTTTCCAAGGAGCCTTACCGGATTGCCAGAGTTCCTCGAGCTGATTCTTTTCACGAAGGGTGTCCATGCAGGACCAGAACCGGTCATGGCGATAGGCTATTAACTGTTTCTCTTGCGTAATTCGCTCGATCGGTCCTCGCTCCCACACGGTGTCATCGCCTGAGATATAGTCGATCACGCGCCTGTTCAAGACATAGAACCCGCCATTGACCCATCCTTCCCCGGCACTCGGCTTTTCCATGAACTCGCTAATCCGGTCACTCGTCTGACTCTCAAAGCCTAGCCGCCCAAATCGCGCTGGCGTACGAACAGAGGTCAGCGTGGCCAACTTTCCATGGGTACCATGAAACTTGACCAAGCTTTGAATATCTATATCGCCCACACCATCTCCATAGGTAAAACAGAAGGTCTCATCGCTCCCTAACCATTGCTTGACCCGCCTTAGCCGACCACCGGTTTGGGTATGTAGACCTGTATCCACTAAGTGCACCTTCCAATCTTCGTGTTTTTTCCCATCATGAATCGTCGTGGCACCGGTTTTCAGATCCACGGAAATATCGTTGTTGTGCGCGTAGAAGTTCAGAAAATACTCTTTGATCATTTCACCTTTGTACCCAAGGGTGATGATGAATTCTTTAATCCCATGCGTCGCATACAATTTCATGATGTGCCAGAGGATTGGTTTTCCACCTATCTCTACCATGGGCTTCGGTCGTATCGTTGTCTCTTCAGACAGCCGTGTCCCTAACCCGCCCGCCAATATCACTGCCTTCATGACCATCCTCCTTCGTGGCGAACCGCCGCAATATTGACACGTCACTTCGCAACAATCACGGGATCAGGAGACGCCTATTCCCTGTACTATCTCCATATATTCTCGAAGCATCTAACCAATCTTCACTTGGCACATGTGATCTCACGAGCCGTTTACCTCATTGATAGGCAGGAGTGAACTCCACGCAAGGCTACAAACCACCACGGCGGCACGCTCGAAGTCGAAAGCATCTCGCTAAGGACAGCACGATCGGAAGCCTAGAGGGCCTCTCCAGCAGAACTGCAATTGGTAGTCCACTTGAGAAGAGGACGAATTTTCCCAGGGATATCTCCGGTATAGTCTCCACGTGCCGTGATTCCTTCATTGCTCTCGGTCACGTGAAAGGCTACCGCCTCCGGATAGTCACAATGCTCATGGAATGGGGCCTCTCGTACTAACCCACCCCCTACGATTACCGTTCCTTCACCAAAAAAGTGTCCAGGAACCCATACCGTACTTGAGTACCGTCCCGCAGGACGGGGACGCCGCAACCAGGTTGGGTCCCGATCGTTGGACACAAAGAGGCTCTCCCCTTCGTCGCTTTTAAAGCCAAAATTCGGCACCAAGACATGGCCCGGTTGAAGTACTTCATATTCGAGTTCGACCCCGACGGCTTCTCCGATATCGACTGTATCGGTAACAATGCCCTTTTCTGTCCGAACCCTTACCGCGCACATGCGCACAATGTCATCCTGAGGGGCGGTCGCTGGATCAAGCCACTCCCGACACCCGGTGAGCGCACCAGAATTGTATAAGTACTCTCCTACAATTTCATGTGTGGGCCCCTGTTTCACAAGGCGCCCCCCCTGGAGAAAAATGGCCTTGTTGCATAACCGCGCTACGGCTGACATGTTGTGAGAGACGAAGATTACCGTCCTCCCCTTCTCCCCGATGTCATGCATTTTGTTCATACACTTCTGCTGGAACTGCGAGTCCCCGACAGCCAGCACTTCATCCACAATTAAAATTTCGGGGTCCAGATGCGCGCCGACGGCAAACGCGAGACGAACATACATCCCGCTGGAATAGCGCTTTACCGGGGTATCAATATACTTGTCGATCCCAGAAAACTCGACAATTTCATCAAACTTCCTGTCAATCTCCGCCTTCTTCATCCCGAGAATAATACCGCTCAGATAAATATTGTCACGCCCCGTCAATTCAGGATGGAACCCTGTCCCGACCTCAAGCAATGTCCCGACCCTTCCAAACATTTGCGCACGACCGCTCGTTGGTTCAGTGATTCGTGATAGAAGCTTCAGAAGAGTACTTTTCCCCGCTCCGTTTCGCCCGATAATCCCGACGACATCTCCAGCCTCCACCTCAAAGGACACATCACGGATCGGCCACACTTCTTCCCGTCTCGATGACGAAGCCGTAGGGGCGCCCTTCATTCGTAGCATCCGCTGAACCCCTTGCGTAAATCGTTCAGCGAGACCCGACTCCCCCCGGCTTTTCCCGATCTGAATTTCATACTTCTTAGAGAGCTGCTCTACCCTGATCGCAACATTGCCCATGATGTCTTCATCCTCACTACATGCCGAGACTTAACTATTAGTCACATCCTAGCCTTGAGGCCTGATTTTGAGTAGCTAAATCACATCGGCGAACGTATTGGCCATTCGATTGAAATATGCCATCCCTAGAAGAAGCGACACTGAAATGGTCACGACATTCACCGCAAGAAACATTGGATCCGGTGCAGGGGTTCCTAATAGTGCCCACCTAAATCCGCCGATCACACCGACCATCGGATTGAGATTGTAGAACGCCACCCATCCCTGAGGAACCATGCTGGCTGAGTATGCAACAGGGGATCCGAACATCCAGACCTGGGTTAAAAGCGGAATCAACGCCGCAACATCACGATATTTCACAAAAAACGCTGACAACCATAAACTCACCGATAGTGACGCCAAGACCGTCAGCGCCAGGAACAACGGAACCGTTACCAGCTTCCATGTTGGCAGCACTCCAAACCATAACATCATGGCAACCAGCAGCAGGAAGGCGATCGCAAAATCAAGGAGGCCACCCAAGGTCGCTGAGAGAGGAATGATCAGCCGAGGAAAGTATATTTTCGTAATCAGATTTGACTCCGCCACAACACTAAACCCACTCCGATCGAGGCTCTTGGCGAAATAGGTCCACGGCACCAATGCCGCATACGCAAATAATGGGTAAGGGATTCCATCGGATGGCAGTTGTGCAATTTTACTGAATACAACCGTAAACACCAGCATCATGAACAATGGTTGAACCACTGCCCAGGCCAACCCCATGACAGTCTGCGAGTACCTCGCTTTAAGATCCCGCCAAGCCAAGAAATAAAGCAATTCACGGTAATCCCAAAACGACCTCAACTTCAGGTCAAACCAACTCTTGTTTGGCTCGATGACAACAAGGGATGAGCTATGTCTCACGGCATACACCTCACTGGTTACGCACTATGGGTTGGAGCCAGCTCACAGAACACTTGAGCCGATACGTGGGAAATGGCATCGCTACAGCGCAAATACGCTGCTGCAATCTCTATTTGATATCAACCTAACTTTCAACGGACGGAACCCAGACTTCCTGACACCGCAGCGTCATTCATGAATCGCAACGGGAGACTGCGAAGAATAAGTTACACTACGTATTTCTCTATGGGAAACAACGATGTCTCGGATAGATCCAAAATTGAAATCCGCAAGAAGCTGGCTCAATCGCGCCTGGGTCTTACCGAGATTCAAATAGTGCCGGATCTGTGATAGCCACGGTCCGTCCATACGAGGCTGATGAGGATCAATCTCCCAGGGATGGAGATACATAATCAGAGTTCTTCCCTGACTTTCGAGTCGACGGAGTAGGGCCCTGGACACTGCGTAAGGGAACAACCTAAAGTATCCCCCTCCCGCCACAGGAATCTGAAATCCAAGTGCCTTATAGGTTGAGGGGGGAACCTCCCAGATTGCACCTGCCGGAGTGTAGATTTGAAACATTTCCGCAGGAAGCGTCCCCTTTTCCGTCCGATGAAATCGATCATAAACACTGGAATCGTACTGATATCCTTCTTCAACTAAAATCGAGAGCGCCCACTCGGTCTCAGAGGTTATAGAAAAGCTGGGAGCTCGATACCCCACGACTGAATTTCCAGTCAGATCTTCCAGAATATTTTTGGCCATTCGCACATCTTGACGAAACTGCTCCGGAGACTGGGCAGTTACTAGTTCGTGGCCATATCCATGGGATGCCACCTCATGCCCCTGGGCCGCCAGCGACTTGACCAACTCTGGATGTCGCTCCGCGACCCATCCCAGAATGAAAAACGTGGCTTTCATTCCATGCTTGGCCAGCAGCTCAGCCAACAACTGCGTATTTCGCTCGACCCGGCTCTCGTACCGATCCCACTCTTGTCTCCTCGCATCTGACCAGAAGGCCGAAACCTGAAAGTGCTCCTCGACGTCAAAGGAGAGACAGTGAATAGGCTTCTCCACTAGCATGCTCATCGAGCGCCTTCTCCTCGCAGAATGACCCGTATTGTCTCAATCAGAATGCGAAGGTCTAGTCGCAAAGAGAGATACTTTACATAATAGAGATCATACTGCAGCTTCACGTGGGAATCTTCCGCCGAGGCTCCATACCGAAACTGAGTTTGAGCCCATCCGGTAATTCCAGGTCGAACAACGTGGCGGAGGTCATAAAACGGGATGACCGACCGCAATTCTTGAACGAAGACTGGTCGCTCAGGACGTGGCCCCACCAGACTCATTTCCCCGTGAATCACATTAATGAGCTGCGGCAATTCATCGAGTCGCCACTTCCTCAAATACCACCCGACCCGTGAGATCCTGGGATCCCGCTCCGAGGTCCACCTGGCACCCGCTTTTTCTGCATCCGTAAACATGGAGCGAAACTTCCAGATCATATACGGCTGCGCCCGAAGTCCGACCCGAACTTGCCGGTAGAAGATCGGCCCAGGAGAATCCAGCTTAATGAAGAGCCCAATCACGGCCAAGAGAGGGAGGATAACCACCAGACCTACCACTGCAATCAGCAGATCCATTGATCGCTTGATTGTTCGGACAACGATACCTCGCTTAAACTCCCTGGAGAAAATAATTGCGCTGGGTTTCAAGTCATCAATTGAAAGCCGCCCAGACTCTTCTTCATACAAATGATTTCCATCCCAGATATCGACCCCCATTCCCTTCAAATCAAGCAAGACCTGGACGGGAAGCACGGCCCGGCGATCCTCCAAACACACCGCAATGGTATCCACTCGATCGCGCTCAACAACTGAAAGAAGTTGGTCCATCGTCCCGAGAATCTTCACACCTGACAATTCTGTCCCAACTTGCGCGCTTTCCTTGGAGAGAAAGCCTATGACATCGGTAAACACTCTGCTCCTCGAAACAAGCACCGAGCACAGATTATTGGCGAGCGACCCAATCCCTAAAATCAGGATTCGCCTCCGCGCTCCCGGCACCCTAAAGATCGCCTTAGGCGCATGATCAACGGGCAAGATCACCAGTTTCTCCGCGCGTGATCTATCTGAGTTGGGCACGGTGAGGTTCATAGATCTTATTGCCATAGCTATAGTATGAATACGGTGAATCTTGCTCTTCCACTCCGTTCAAGATCACTCCCAGAGCCCGCTCTTGCCCCACCATTTTCAAAGCACTCATGACGGCGTCCCGAGGAGTCGTGCGGGCTCGAATCACGTGCGCCACGACATCTGCCATTCTCACAATTAAGAGAGACTCCGCAACTGGCAGTAACGGTGGGGCATCAAGCACAATACATTCAAACTTTTCACGCAAACTATTAATGAGCTTGGACAACCGATCCACGTGAGTGAGTGCCGCGATTCCAGATTGGATAATGCCTGCGGGAAGGATCCAGACCCCTAGCTGTTCATGATACTCAAGGCATTCTTCAAATTGTTTTTCCCCAAGCAATACTTCACTTAACCCCACGCTCAATTCCATCCCGGCGTAGGCATGAACCATCGGACGTTTCAAATCGCAGTCCACCAACACCGTCTTCTTATTCAAATCTCTGGCAAAAACATGGGCGAGATTGAGGGCCGTAGATGTCTTTCCCTCTCCCATCAACGCACTCGACATAACGATCACTGTGCTTTCCTGCTGGCCTGCCATCAATCCAATTCTCGTTGCAGCAACTCGATACTGTTCCGCGACCACAGACCTTGGATACCACATCGCAACAAGTTCCGGGCCTACCGATACCTGTCCACGCCCCACGGAGGATCCTCCGTTTGCAACGAGCAATCCTTCTTTTCGAAACCCTGGGAGCGCCAGCAAACGGTCCTTGCGCCGAGCTGTTTCCGCCGTCAGCTTTGCCCCCCCTGGCCAAGCCGACTGAAAGTGGGAGATTGTCGCAAAGACTGGCACTCCCAGTGTGACTTCGATTTCTTCGGCTGAGACAAAACCTCGTCGCAACATCTCAATCCCGAATGCGCTCCCAAACCCGAGCGCACATCCCACGGCCAACCCGCCGAACATGACAATAATCAGATTGGGCTTTTCCGGCCATGACGGCAGCCCTGCAGGCTCGATGATTCGCATTTGAGTCCCTTGATGTTTCTGCTCAAGGTTCCCCGCCATACCGACCGCCAACTTTTTCTCAAGCAAGGATTGGTAGTTCTTCTGGAGGTTTTCATAGTCGCGCTGAATTGACATCAGCTCTTGCTGATGCACGGTGGTGCCTTGAATTCTTGATTCATACTTTCTGATATCTTCAGCGATACGAGCCTGGCGACGGTGAACCAGATCTACCTCTCGCACTATATCTTCCCGCTGCTTTATCAATTCCGATTTGTACGGGTCAATCTGTTTCCGTTTTACTCTTTTCGGTCCATCTGGCTCAGACGATTCAGGCTCAATATACAGTGCGACATACTCATCGGTAGTCATTGCTTGCAGTTGACTCAGCTCATTCTTTACACGAGCGACATCGGGGTACGTTTCCTTGTACATTGACCGAAATCCAGCCAATGTCCGCTCAAGCTCACGAATCTTCACCAGCCTGGGATCTTTTTCTGCGCGCTTGGGGCTCACGTCACTAGAAGGATCCTCGTATTCCCTAAGTGCTTTATCCACAGACTCGAGACGAAGACTTAACGTCTTTTCCATCTCCTGTTGCGCCGAGACTTCACCTTCCAACCGATCGATCGCCCGCATGTTTGAGTCCATTTGCTCGGGCAACTGACCGAGATGGGACTGCTTAAAATGCGCGATGGCCAGCTCTTTGGACTCCAACTGGCCTTTTAAAGAATCCATTTCATGCTGAAGAAATTCGGTTGAACTTTCAGCAATTGCATTTCGAGATTTTGTATTTTCTTGGACAAAGAGATCTGCCAATCTCGCAGTCACGGCTTTGGCAATCGTAGGCTCTGCATCAGCAAAGGAGACTTTCAGCAATCCACCCACCTGAGGCTCTATTGTAACTAAACTACGAAGGCGTGAGGCGACACTATTGTCAAGGGCAGGAGCGGCGTTATTTTTATCATAACCATACAGATGGAATTCCTCAGCTACCTGAGTCAGCAATTCCCGTTTATAGAGAACCTCTCTCAATGCATCAATACGTGTCCCCATCGCGACGTCGGGTCGCTGTGTATCGCCACCCGATTCGGGAGCATCAACACCTTTGACACCCCGCACCTTCTGCTCTTGAAAATAGAGAAGGGTGCTCGATCGATAGCTCTTGGGCAACCAATAGCACACCAACGCAGCCACGCAGACACACACCACGATTGGAATGACAATCAGCCACTTATGATTTTTTATCGCCCTAAAGTATTCTTCGGGAGTACTTAATCCAGTAAACAATTCCCTACTCCTTCTTTAATACGCCCGATCCGACGGAACCACTACCTGCTCCCGTGCCTGCTGGAGTGATCGCGCTCTCTCCTGTTTCTTGGGATGCGAAACTTCCCATTCCACCCATCCTAAAGAACGACTGGCTCGTAAAAGCGTAAGAGAGGGACAACATCACCATCTTTTTCGAAAAAGCATACTCACTCTGAGCTACAGCAGACTGTGCAAATGAGTTTGAAAAATGCAACCAATTATAGGTGAGGTTTACCAATACCGGCCCCAAGAGATAGCTAGCCCCAGCTGTTGCTCCAAGAGTATCAAAGCTGGAAATACTCGAATTTCCATGTGAGTAGTTCATTCCGGCCTGACCAGTAAGCTTCGAAGTGATTCCCATGTTTGCATTGACACCGACAACGTGCGTCTTCATTGGCCCTGCATTAAGGGCATAACTTGGAAAGATGCTGAAATTATAGCTCAGCGATGTCGTGAAGGCTCCTGGTGCAATGACCCCTCCCGGAGCCAGGCTGCCAGGCACCCTGGGCAAATTATCAAACGGTCCCGGCGCCGCCCCCGCTTCCCGCAGCCCTTCAGAAAATGAACTGTACGTCATTGTGATCGTCCCAGTCGGGGCAAAGGTTGACTTGATTGATTGGCCTGGCACGGTTGACTCAATGGGGAGGGTAAAAATTCCGCCCCCACCAAGAGACGTACTCAATTGCTTTGTCCAGAGCTTTGCCCAGTTCGCCGTCCCCGAAATGGTCGTAAAGGAACCCGACCCGCCGCCTGAGGCACCCCCTTGAATATAGTGAGACATGGTCGCGGTAGTCCCCACCGTGTCTGTCGGAGATATCTTCGTTGTCAGAGCGGTCATCGTTGTGTGCCCATCTGTATCGAACAGCTGGTTATTGATACCGCCTGATTGATTCCCGAAGGTTAACTTTGTATAGCTATAACTAGCCGTGAGTACTGTATTCCGTGTGAGATCATATCCACCAGTAACCCCAAAATTCATATTGTGCATCGACACACGGTTTGTGACGAGCCCTGTATCGATCGGAGAGCTAATACCGGTTGAACCGTAGCCAGTTCCGAACGCCCCGCCAGTCGTTGCTCCGAAACCACTTAATGATGGCGTAAACTGATAGGTTCCTCGAACGGACAATGCCGAGATACGCTGTGAAAAACTATTGGCCCATCGCTTCAAGTCCAACTGGCCAGCAACATTGATACCCGTGTAGTCGAGGCTGGGATTATTCACATACTTCGTGATATTAGCACCCACAGAAAAACTGCCATTTACGCGCGGACCTGCGTGAGCGAGATTGATCTGAGGTCTCACTGTGGTCATAAAATCTTCTGCTTTAAAACCAGGACCCAATAATGTTTTCGGCGTGTAGAATACATTTGAATCATAGGTCTCCGAAACCGACAGCGTTGGGATGATGATCGTTTGGGCCAACACCGACGCCCCTGCCGTCCAACCTACAGCTAATACTGTAATGAAAACAGCTTTTACGGCTCGCAGGCCAGCATTACGGTACAACAATGACGTCACCAGCCTTCAGAATGAAATTGGCCTCCAAATTCTTCCCTTGCACAATGTCAAGATAAGGCACAGGAATCATGACCTGTTTGGTCTCACCTTGCGCATTCTTCACCATGCGAAGCACATGAACATTATTACGAGAAGCAAATGTCGTAAACCCTCCAGCATATGAGATCCCCTGAACTACACTTGTGAACGACTTAAGCGGAATTTTCCCGGGCTTCCCGACTTCACCGACCGCAAAAATATGGTAGCTATTGATCTCTTTCACTTGGACAGATACCGTCGGAGTGGACATGAACTCAGCCAGGGCATCTGCCACATGCTTGGAAAGAACCTGAGCCGATAAACCTGCAGCCATGACATCTCCGATAAGAGGCAAAGATATCTTTCCATCAGGCCTAACAATTACCTCTTTTGACAATTCCTGATTACGCCAGACAGTGACAAGTAAAACATCCTCCGGCCCAATGAGAAACTCGGTGGGGGGAAGAGACATTCCCGGATACTGAACATTCTGCTGAAAACAACCCTCTGTCACCACGACGGTAATAATCAGTACCCCAGCAACGGTAAGGGTTTTCACCCACTCCCATATCTGAACGATCATCGGCTTCTTACCTCTCCCAATATCTCACCTTTAGGCCACACCTCTGCTCTCCGCGTTTTGAAAAAACTGAGCTCAGAGGCAACCGAAATATACATATAGAGGCTTACCGACTTGGCAATACCACCATCGTCTCTGATGGCACAACAATCTGGTCGCCAGGCTTTAGCTCCATGTTCTGAATCGAACCATCACGAACGACAATATCGTCATAACTCGCCTTGAGCTTCGTCAACCCTTCCCCATCTTTGGAAAAACGGAAGATAACGATCTTATTTCTCGCTGCCATGGGGGTGAATCCACCGGCCACGGTAATCCCTTGCAAAAGGGTGGTTTTGCTCTTTAGCGGAAACTTACCAGGTTTATTGACTTCCCCCAACACATAAATCTGATAGCTATTGACCTCCTTTACTAAGATCGAGATGGTTGGGTTCTCCATGTAAGCCCTGAGACCAACAGAAATCTCCTCAGTCAGCTGGACTGGGGTTTTTGCAACCGCCGATATATCTCCCAGTAACGGAAGGGAAATTCTGCCATCAGGCCGTACCTGAACTTGCTTAGAAAGATCTGCATTCTTCCAGACCGTAATTTCCAAAATATCCTCGGGGCCAATAATATACTCCGGCGTAACTATTAAGAGAGATTTGTCGGATGAGCTGATCGGGGATTTCGCAGAAGAAGGCCCTCCTCCTCTTTTGATATCCGCATCCTGAGGAACTGCCAGTACTGGATCGAGAAAGAAACTCGTACTTATTCCGACGATCACCAACAGAGTTTTAATACTTTGCATACGTGCAAACTCCTTTAGCGTAGACGGATTAACAAGAACGGCTAACACCGCCCATTTAGCGGCTAATTCCTGTCAAATCAAAACATGAACTTGAGGCCCACCAAGTACGGACCAACCCCTTTTCCAAAAGGGACTCGCCTTGCCCACCTTACTTCAGCCAACGTAGGCGTCTCAGCGACCGTAACTGGAGTTGGCACAAAAACCTTCAGCACCTGCGCCACAGGAGGAGCATGCTCCATCAATATGAGCATCCCCCCACTGCTGATATTCAAGGAAAGCGCTTTGCCTTCACGACCTAATAGAGCAGGTTCATCCGCAGGTCTAGTCATTTCATATGGGATAGGTCGCAGCATCGCCACTCGATCCCTATGACTTTCCCCACAATCGGTCATCGGCCATTCCCAGCTTATCTGTCCCACATCACGCCTCCCTTAGTAAGGATTGATTTCTTGGCTTCCCTATCCGCAATTTGAGGATTGGAATCTCCTGTAGCAGCTGACTCAACCTGCGCTACTCATACTCCAATCATACTGAACTATAGGGAAGGCCTCCGAGGCTAACAATACCGATGATGTAGGCCAATATTCTCTAATGTAGGTGTTGACTCCCCCTAAAGGGTTAGGTACTCTTTCTAGTATCGCTTCACTCGCTGCACTCTATCAGAGTTTATTCAATTGTCTAGCAATACTGCTGTGTCTGTCGTAAAGAGAATCCATGACTGAATCAACTCATCACGCCGATCAATCAGATGGCCTCGCCGACCAACGTGCTGGCTCAGGAATTGTTGTGTTAACGGCCGCTATGCAACTGCTCCACATGAACCGTCAAGCAACGGAGCTGGCTAAAAAAATCAACGCCGCGGAACAGGCAGGATCGGCCGCTCGATCAGCCCATGGTGTTCTGCCAACAGCCCTCACTGAACTCTGCGGGGAAATCATTAAGGCTCTCCATGTTCGGACCGAAGCAAAAGACTGGGAGCAATTTGAACTCAAGCGGGTGAGCGGAGATCCCAGCCAACCCATTTTACTCCGAGGATTTGGCCTGCCGGATCGTGCCGGTGTGGAGCATGCTCGTCTGGTGGTCACCATGGAAGAGCTTGGAAGGAGGCAAAGCCTCAATACCGACCATGCCCGTGAAAAGTTTCAGCTTACGAATCGCGAACAAGCCGTGGTGGAACATTTGGCCAAAGGGTGGACCAATAAAGAAATCGCAAATGCTCTCCTCATTACAGAGCAAACCGTTAAAGAGCACATCAAACACATTATGCGAAAGACGACGGCGACAACCCGCACAGGAATTCTAGTCCAGATCTTCAACTCCTGACCCGCCGACGCCACCTGTTGTAAAGACACCACACTGAGCG